>JAIBAJ010000001.1 GCA_019695265.1 Bacteroidia bacterium
CACTGAAAAAGGCCTTCAAAAGGAATCATTTCTATTTTAAAATTCTTAGTATGCGGGCCCCTTCCGCCCAACCATCATTTTACTAAACCCAAAACAACATGTATGGGCTTTCAGGTCACGCTATCGGCTGTAGTCCTCGGCCCACTTGGCTAGCGCCGCGTGCGCCTGTGGGCTACTTGCCTCTATCGTTGCCCGAGGCGCTACTAATGCAGGTAGTTGCTAGTCCAACTAGACAAGGCATCTAATTGAGCTTTGCAAGAGGGAACATTTTCAAACCTCCCTTTACCTCACTTTTCTCAATAAAAGTCAATACAAACAGGTATCGTAACAGAATTTAAATCATGGAAAATTAATGATGGTAGCACTTTTCAGCAGGCCTTCTTGTGGAGGGTTAATCGGCTTCACATATCCATCACAAATAATTCAGAGTATAACCCATCATAATCTAGGTTGGAAACTGTTTTTGAGAAGAACATTTGTCTGGAATGAAAAAACTCCGAAGTAAAAGAATAAGAAGGACGACCTTTCAATACTTGTTCCTTTTTTGCGCATATAGCGACTACTTGTGAAACGGGGAATGCTAGGTTAAGAAATGCCTTTAATTCAGTCATTAAGAAAGGATAGTTATCGCAATAATGAATTTCCTTACAAATCATGGGTTTTGAAAAGAAATCCAGGCGAAGGAATTTACGGAGAGCCCAATCTAGGTATCCAATCCAACGATTGGTAATGAACTTTCTCCGTTGGCCTTTCAAATTTTTCAAAATCACCATTGCGGACTGATTGCCTTTTGAAAAAAGCCAGATATCGCAATTAAAATTTTTGTGATCCTTAAAAATACGGAGAGATTCACCGGTTAATTTCTTCTCTATTTCATCCAAATTGGTCAGGAGTAAGGAATCTACAACCGGTTTACCGAATAAACCTTTCCAAAAAACCACTCTATTATCCTGCAAATCCCTAAATCCATTTGATTTATACATACTATATAAACTTGGGATTGGTGTTATAGCGGTAAGCGAATAATCACCCAGTGATTGCAAGTATTGTACAATTCGATGGGTTAGTTTTTGCCCTCTATAATCAGAATCAATAATTAAGGTGGTAAGATTTGCAAATACTTCTGATTTTCCATGGATGATACGATCACTAAAAATTAGGCCTAAGTAAGCAATCACCTTGTTTTCATCTTGAATCATGACACCGCAAAAATCAATCGAACAAGGCCAATGCGTTTGAAAAAGGAGAGGAAATTTCTCTTTTAAATCCCCGGCCGTTTCAAATTTTTCCAAAAGCGGAAGGACTTTTGGATAATCCAAAGGATAAACTTTATGAAAGGTTAGGGCCATAATTAGACAATAAAGCCTTCAAAAGTGGGAATATTTTCGAAGAGTGGAACGAAAAAAATGACAATAAAAAAAGGCGAAAATCTTATGAAGAATTCGCCTTTTTGAGGTGGTGTGGGAGGGAATCGAACCCCCGACACAAGGATTTTCAGTCCTTTGCTCTACCGACTGAGCTACCACACCCCGTTTTTATTTCGGGCTGCAAATGTAGAATTAAATCGAATAAAATTGCAATAAGCCAAAAAAATATTTGAAAATTGAAAAAAAAACGGCTTGATGACTCAACTAATCAATTGAAAAATAATCCTTTCCTTGGTAAACTCCCGAACGCTCTTTTTCTAATTGCATTAATATATCATTAGCCAAACTGCTGGCGCCAAACCTAAACCAATGATTAGTTAACCAAGCCTGACCTAAGGTTTCTCTTACCATAACCAAATACTGCAGCGCACCTTTTGCAGTACTAATACCTCCTGCAGGCTTCATTCCTACCATTTTTCCGGTTAATTCATAAAAATCACGAATAGCTTCTAACATCACCAATGTTACTGGTTGGGTAGCTGCAGGACTTATCTTCCCTGTCGAGGTTTTAATAAAGTCTGCCCCGGCATGCATGGCTATATCACTTGCTTTCCGAACATTATCTAAGGTAGAAAGTTCCCCTGTTTCCAATATCACTTTAAGCCGGGCGCTTCCGCAAGCTTCCTTAATTGCAGCAATTTCATCGTAAACATAGTTGTATTCTCCTGCTAAGAATTGCCCCCTCGAAATAACCATGTCAACCTCATCAGCACCACTATCAACTGCAAACTTGGTATCCTCCAATTTCACCGACCGTAAACTTTGACCGGAAGGAAAGGCTGTAGCCACGGAAGCAACTTTGATACCGGTTCCTTGTAAAGCCGCTTTTGCTACTTTGACAAAGGTAGGATAAACGCAAACAGCAGCCACCGTAGGTAAATCAGGATAAGAATCATGCATGTGAGCAGCTTTGTAACACATTTGCTGAACTTTGCCGGTGGTATCCTTACCTTCTAAAGTGGTTAAATCAATCATGTTCAAGGCTAACTTTAATCCACTTACTTTGGAAGAAGCCTTGATACTACGGGTATTTAATCGTGCCACCCTCTCCTCTACTCCAACTTGGTCAATCGGAATAGTAGTATTAAAATCAATTGGTGTTGTAAGCATGCTGCTAAAGTAGCACTTCCACTTTTGTGTTTGACGTTAATTCACCATTTTCTACATTCTTCAACCAATTTACTCCCGGAATTGCACCCGGAACAAACCTTCCTAAATCCTTCCAACCAAATAATTCTGCGCCATTAAAAATGCCCCATTTTAGCAATTCCTCTGTATTAATCTGTGGAAAATTGAGCTTTATTGTCTTTAATTCCTCTAAAACATTTAGTCCATCATTCGATGCTAAACTGTCTGTACCTATAACCACCTTGTTCGAAAAACCCATAAAAACCTCCATATCGGGCAGCCTGTTCTCAATGAACAAATTTGCTTTTGGACACAGGCAAAACCAAAGTTGATTAGTGTAAAGCATAGCTCTACTAATGTCATCAGCTGTGGTATTCGTGTTGTGTACAAGTAATACCGGGTTGCATTTCGGCAATTTTACCACATGAGAAGGTAGAGAACGGAAGCCGGTTGGAATAAAATTAACCATTCCTGGATAAAAAGCCTTCATTAATTCAAACATCTCACCTGTACCACTCATAAAAAAATCATCTTCACTTGGAGTCTCCTGGTTATGAATTGATATTGGAAATTCTGAAGTATAACAATACTCTGACAATAAAGCATACAACTTATCCGAAACCGAATATGGAGCATGTGGAGTTACCGAAACCTGGGCTCTTGGATACATTTGCTTCATCCTACGTTCCAAAGTTTTACCATGATCTAGCATAGCGCTTGCCTTGTTTGGATCAGGGCTAAAAATTTCCATAAAAGAATGATATCGAATCGAACTCACTGCTTTTGTTGGAAAAGTGGCTTCGCTATTGCAAATATCCCCAACCCCTACAATACCATTTTTTATCATTTCTGATTCGGCGGCTTTAATAGCTGCATCAATTTCAGAACCAGGACCCAGGCGCTTAGGTACTAATTCCTTTACAAATTGAGCCAAACCCTTTCCAGCGGTAACTTTTGATTTTAGATGACTCAATTCCAAATGACAATGCGCATTTATAAAACCCGGACAAAGAATTCCGGGAAAAAAGTCAACCTGATCCACATGGCCGGTATTTTCCGAAATGGAAACAATCTCTCCTTCCGATGTAACCGTCAAAACCGCATTTTCATGCATAACCGATCCATCAAAAATGAAATCGGAACTAAAACGCCTTACCAAGTTACACCAATATAGCTTCCAAGGTTATGGAAGTGTTTAACAATTTGCCAATTGGACAATTCTCTTTAGCTTCCAAAGCCGCTGCTTGAAAATCATCATTGGAAATGCCCGCAACCGAAGCAGCCAGCTTTAAATGAATACCAGTAACTGCCCCATTTTCAAATGTTAAATCTGCCCGGGTATCCAAGGTATTCGGAGTGAAACTTTTCGCCCCCAGTACAAAACTCAGTTTCATGGTAAAACAACCGGCCAAGGCTGCTGCAATTAATTCTTCTGGATTTGTACCCACACCTTCTTCGAACCGGCTCGAAAAAGAATATTGGGTGTTGTTCAATACTGTGCTTTGTGAAGAAAGTGTGCCTTTGCCTTCTTTTCCACTGCCTTCCCAATGGGCGGTTGCATGTCTTTTCATATGGTTTATATTTTGGAAGCAAAGATAAATTTTGATTGGCAAGTTGGATCAATGAAACTGCCAAATTCAGCATGGAGATTTTTTTTTAAGGGTAACACAATAATATCAAAATGGCCTAGTTATGACTTACCCAAAACCAAGAAAAATGAACCACCTAAGCTCTACTTCCTCCCGTCCTCTGGACGTTAATTACGGCATTAAAATGTTAGTGGCTCTTAGTCTTTACCCATTTGTTTGGACCATTTGCCTGGGTTTAGGGGAGATTTTCCAAAATCAAATTTTGATTCTACTTACCATGTGCACCTGGAAAGTTGCCTGGAGTTTGGGATCTATCATTTGGATAGTATTATTGGTTTACCATTTCACATTTTTCCAATCGTACCGTAAACACTTGATTTGGCCGCTAGTAATAATGGGAAGCGGTTGCACTTTGCTCTATTTTATTGAAAAATGGGATTGGTTTGGAATTGGAAGCCAATACCTCAATCTTGGGATTTAAGAAAATCCATTTGTTCATCCATCCGGTATTAAACTGTAAATTTACCTTTGTTGTTCAAAACAAAGGTATTGAAAGCAATCATCATTGGTAGTGGTTTAGCAGGATTGGCCTGTGCCATTCGTTTACGAAAGGCCGGTTGGGATGTAGATGTTTATGAATCTCAAGCTACCCCGGGGGGTAAATTACAAACCAAATGGATTGGCGATTACCGTTTTGACCTAGGTCCTTCGGTTTTAACTAAACCGGAATTCATCCAACAGCTCTTTGAACTGTGTGGAGAAAATGCCGATATTCATTTTCGAGTTAAGAAACCTGAAAAAATATTTCAGTACTTTTTTGAAGATGGCACCATTCTTCAAACCTATAACGATCGCTATAAAACTGCCGAATCACTTTCCAAAAGTCTTGGAATTGATAAAAACCAACTGCTTGCTTACCTTCAACGCTCTGAAGATATTGCCAGGATAACATCGCCGGTTTTTTTAGAGCGTAGTTTACACCAATTAAAAAACTATTTCAACAAGGAAACCACCTACGGAATTTTACATTTTGGAAAAATTAAAGCCTTTCAAAGCTTAAACCAGTATCATCTTTCCTCCTTTCAAAACCCCAAACTGGTTCAACTTTTCAACCAATATGCCAGTTACAATGGTTCCAACCCTTACGTAGCACCCGGAACATTAAGTGTTATTCCTCATTTCGAATTAAACGAAGGAATGTATATTCCAGAAAATGGTATTCATGCAATTGTGGATAGTTTGTATAATTTGGCATTAAGACAAGGTGTAAAATTTCATTTCAATAAAAAGGTAAGCGAAATTTTTGTTCATGAACGTAAGGCCAAAGGCATTCGAATTTCTGAAGGAAAGGTACTTGGTGATGCTATTATTTCAAATGCAGATGCCTGGAATACATGGAAACACTTACTACCAAAAGAGAAATTCCCCTCCAATATTCAAAAACATCAACGGTCATCGTCTATGGTGGTTTTTTACTGGGGAGTAAATCGCAATTTTCCGGAACTAAATTTACACAACATGTTTTTTAGTGGCAATAGTCAAGAAGAATACCGACATATTTTTGATTTAGGTCAGGTGTATAACGACCCCTCCGTTTATGTCAATATTACCAGCAAAGAGATTAAAGGAGATGCACCGGAGGGTAAAGAAAATTGGTTTGTTATGACTACTGTTCCGCATTTGAATGGACAAGATTGGGATGAATTGCTAAAGAACATCCGTCGAAATGTACTTTCCAAGTTAAACCGCATGCTTAAAACAGACCTGGAACCTTTGATAGAAGTTGAAGAACATCTTGAACCAAGAATAATAGAAAGCAGATACAATTCAGCATTTGGCAGTGTTTATGGTTACAGCAGCAATAGTATATGGTCGGCATTTTTAAGACAAGCAAATTTTGAAAAAAGCATAAAAGGTTTGTACTTTTGTGGAGGCAGTGCTCATCCGGGCGCAGGTATGCCCTTGTGTTTGCTGTCCGGAAAAATTGCGGCCGAATTGGTTCAAGAAAAATCCGGATGATTGAATACGACGACACTTATTTCATGCGTCAGGCTTTAAAAGAGGCTGAAAAAGCATTTGCACTTGATGAAATACCTATTGGTGCAATTGTTGTCTGTAACGGGACCATTATTGCCCGAAGCCATAACCTTACTGAACGTCTAAATGATGTAACTGCTCATGCCGAGATGCAAGCAATTACAGCCGCTGCTGATTACATGGGTGGAAAATACTTACCTGAATGCACCATGTACGTTACTGTAGAGCCTTGCGTAATGTGTGCAGGGGCATTGACCTGGTCTCAAATTGGAAGAATCGTGTACGGGGCATCCGACAACCGCAAAGGATATACTCATTTACAAAACTTTTCACTACATCCCAAAACAGAAGTCAGCAAAGGAATTTTGGAAAATGAATGCGGAAAACTAATGAAGGATTTTTTTAAGAAAAAAAGATCATAATTTTACAACACACTTATTTAAAAAATGAAAAAAGCAATTTACCTTTTAGCCTTCCCCATCCTCTTTAGTTGCAATTCTAACCCTAACAAAGAAGTAGTAGCTTCCGATTTTATTGGAGAAAAATTTGACGATTCCGCACCTATTTCTTTGGCAGAACTGAATGAAAAAATGAAATCCGGTGGACCGGTAGAGGCTACTGTTACTGCACCGGTATCAGCAGTTTGCCAAGTGAAAGGATGTTGGATGACATTACAAAATCCGGGGGGTGAAGATGTTAGAATTACCTTTAAAGATTATGCCTTTTTTGTACCTAAAGATAGTAAAGGAAAAACAGCCATTATCCATGGAAAAGCATCCATGGATACCACTTCCGTGGAAGAATTAAAACATTTTGCCGAAGATGATGGACAATCCAAAGAAGAAATAGAAAAAATTACTGAACCCAAAATTGAAATGGTTTTTGAAGCCAGCGGAGTGAAACTAAAGTAATCCAACCACCTGACTTTCAACAGGATTTTTACTACATGGAATAATTTCGTACCTTGGCATCCAATAAGTTTTTGAACTGATGGAAAAGATTGAATTGGAGTACGAAATTAAAACCTCGCCTCGCATCCTTTACAAAATGATTAGCACAGATGAAGGTTTGCAGCAATGGTTCGCCAAGAAAGTTAAAATAACCAAGGATAGTTATACCTTCGACTGGGATGGAACCACCGAAGTAGCTAAATTACTTGGAATGAAGGAAAATGACCATGTTAAGTTTCGATTCGCCAATAAACCCGACCACACCTTTATGGAGTTTAAAATAAAAGTGGATGATCTCACCAAGGATGTTGCCTTATTAGTTGTTGACTTTGTAGATCCCGACGAAAAAAATGAAACTAAGGAGTTGTGGAATAAGCAAATTGAAGATTTGATGGAGGCCATTGGGCTGTAAAACTTACTATCCTCTGTAAGAACCGGTTGATTGCCGGTTTTTTTATTAATTTTTATTTGGCGGGCCCTTTTCGCCACCAATAGTTTGCAATTTCCTGAATGAAAAGCAGGCGAAAAGGACGGGCTATCGCCTGTACTCCTCGTCCCTTCAGGCTAAGGCCTTTCGGTACTGTGGGGTACCTGGCTCTATCCCTGCCCGACGGAAACCCCAACTTTCGTGCAAAAAACAACTGTTTGGGTTTAGTCGGGCAACGATTGAGACAAGTAGCCCACAGAACCCCGATGGCGCTAGCCTCGGGGGGCGAGGACTACAGGCGAAAGCGTGACCCGAACGCCCATTGCAAACCACCAGAAAATCTTACAAAAACTAATTGGGCGGAAGGGGGCCCGCATCATACTCAAAAAATAAATTCTAAATAAAATCCAGTACCGATTGAATTTCGGTATCCAATTCTGATTCAGCCTGCTTCAGAAAGTCGGAAGGAATAGACGATTTATTTGATAACCAAGAATTTACAGAATCCCGCTTAGCCTTTACCTGAGGGCGATTGAAATAAAGCATACCCGAACGTCGAATAAAAAAATCGCTTGGCGTGCAAACCATTTCCTCGTTCATGCCATAACTAAGTTCAGCTATCAAAGCCAAATCCTCCGAAACGGGAATTTCTCTGGCCAAATTATAAGCAATTTCAATAATTTGTCTTGCATTTTTCCCATATTTACCTACCAATTTTTGAATAATAGGGTAAGAAAAGCCCACTTGCTTAGCCTCCCCAAACAGAACTTCGGTAAACTCCAACACCTCCTGTTTAGAAGAAAATCCACCGGCCAATGCTATTTGGTGGGTTGAACATGCTACAAATGGCAACCCTTTTCGCTCCGAAATTCGTGCAAAAATCTTGTCTACAATACGTTGCGACATTTTCCGATAACCGGTCAATTTACCCCCGGCGATGGACAATAAACCGGATGAAGACTCAAATATTTCGTCTTTTCTCGACAATTCAGAAGGCGATTTACCATCTTCATGAATGAGAGGCCTCAAACCACACCAGGTACTCATAATATCCGATTCATTTACCTGCACCCCTTCAAACATATCGTTCACTGCTTTTAACAGATAGGCAACATCCTCTTGGGTAACTGCAGGTCTTTCTTTTTGTTCGGTATAATTGGTGTCGGTAGTTCCGACGTAAGTGCAACCATCTCGAGGTATTGCAAAAACCATACGACCAAGGGGTGCATCGAAATACATGGCTTGTTGTATGGGCAGTTTCTCGAAAGGAAAAACGATATGAACCCCTTTGGTAAGGTGCAACCGTTTACCTTTTCTGGAATTATCCAACTCACGAAGTTCATCAACCCAGGGTCCTGCAGCATTGATAATATAATCTGCCTTAATTTCAAATTCAACACCTGTAATTTGATCCTGAACTTTGGCTGCATTTAACTTAGTTTGATCATAGACGAACCCAAGGCAACGAGCATAATTTAAGCAAATGGCGCCTCTTTTAACAGCCTCCTTCATATTTTCAATTACCAACCTGGCGTCATCGCTTCGATATTCGGTGTACAAGGCGCCGGCTTTTAGAATTGTTTTACGAAGCAAAGGTTCCTGATTCAGCGTTTGCTCTTTCGAAAGCATTTTTCGACGTTCACCAGCCTTAACACCTGCCAATACATCGTATACATAGAGTCCAATAGAGGTAGAAAACTCACCCAAGGATCCATTTTCAATAACAGGCAAGAGCATTTTTTCAGGAATTACCAAATGAGGAGCGTTTCGGTAAACTATTTCCCTTTCCCGACCAACTTCCATAACCAGCCCAATTTCAAGCTGCTTGAGGTAACGCAAACCTCCATGAATAAGCTTAGTGCTTCGGCTACTTGTTCCTGCACCAAAGTCTTGTTTTTCAATAAGAGCAACTTTTAAACCCCGAGCCGAGGCATCCAAGGCAATCCCGGCCCCGGTAATGCCTCCGCCAATAACCAAAACATCAAAGGTTTGGGAAGACAGTTGCTGAACAAAATCAGAACGATTTGCTGAAGAAAAACGAGGTGTTTCCAAGTGCGTCATAAAAAAGTATGCAAAGATGCGAAAAGCAAGGTTTCCTGCCTATTCATTCCTACTACTTTTGAACGTATTTTTGGTGACAAGTTCAAAACATAGTATGGCAGAAGAAAAGCATTTAGTTGTTTCAAAAACCGCCAGGTATTTTATTCATGGAAATGCATCAGCAAAAACCAGAGAAGTTTGGTTTATTATTCATGGATACGGTCAGTTGGCGAAGTATTTCATTCGGCATTTCAGCCATTTTAATCCTGAAACCCATTTGGTTGTTGCACCGGAAGGACTATCCAAATTTTATTTGGAAGGAACCACTCCGGATAGTCGAATTGGTGCCACCTGGATGACCAAAGAAGACCGGGAGGCAGAAATAAAGGATTATGTAAACTATCTGGATTCTTTACATGATCAGGTAATAAGTCAACTTGGAAAAGAAGTGAAGGTAAAAGTTTTCGGATTTTCACAAGGTTGTTCAACCTTATGCAGGTGGGTAGCTTATGGAAAGGTACAACCCAAACGCATGGTGATGTGGGCAGGCACCTTCCCTCCCGACATTGACCTAAAGGAATTTGGTTCCCGTTTTCATGGTTACGAAGTTGATGTAGTATATGGGAAACAAGACGAATACCTATCCTGGATTAATGCAGAGGAAATAACCCAATGGATGGAGCAAGCCGGAATAGATTTTAGGGTGACCACTTTCGAGGGTAAACATGAAATAATCAGGGAAGTTTTAAATAAGCTTTTAGAAATAGAACAAGAAGCAGATTAAACACTACTTTCGCCCCCAAATACCTGTAAGAAGTTCATGAATTTTGTCGATTTGCGCCAGTTTGCGAAGTACGTATTGGACAATTTGGGAATAATAATAACCCAAAATCAGCGGTACGACAAATATACCAGGGAGGTGATACAGTCGACCTTGAAACCTGACTCTAACAGTATTGATGTAGGATGCCACAAAGGAGAGATTTTAGATATAATATTAAAATTTTCACCGAATGGCAAGCATTTTTGTTTTGAACCCATTCCTTACCTTTACGAGAATTTATTAAAAAACTATGGCAGTAAGGCCCAATTTTTCGATTTAGCACTTGCCGAAGAAAATGGCACGGCCACCTTTAACATTGTAAAGAATGCTCCTGCCTACAGCGGTTTAAGGAAAAGGCAGTACAAAGTTGCCCATCCGGAAATTGAAGAAATTCCTGTTCAGGTAAAACGACTAGATGAAGTGGTGCCATTGGATGTAAAAATTGACCTGATTAAAATTGATGTGGAAGGGGCAGAATACAATGTATTCAAAGGAGCCAGAGAAATATTAATAAAACACAAACCCGTTGTCATTTTTGATTGTGGGTTGGGGGCAAGTGATTATTATGGAACCAAACCGGAGGATTTGTTTGATTTATTGCACTCCTATGGTTTACATATTTGTTTATTGGGAGATTATACCAAAACAAAACAAAAATTGAGCAGAAACGATTTTATTAATATTTATCAGGAGAACAAAGAATATGCATTTGTTGCCTTCCCCTAAATCATGCTAGAAGGAGATTTTTATACTATTGAATCTATCGACGTCAATGATTCCGTTGGGAAAGGAACCATTGATCTAAATCCAAGAAACCCGATATTTGAAGGGCATTTCCCTGGCGAACCGGTGGTGCCCGGAGTTACCATGATTCGAATGTGCGAAGAATTGGTTTCAAAGAGTTTAGGAGGCACATGGAGAATTATAGAATCCAAATCCATCAAGTTTTTATCTGTAATAGATCCCAGAACAGATTCTAAATTAGGATTTGAATATCAATTGAAGACGGATGAAAATGGAACCAAAATAGAATTCAACCTTACGAAAATGGATGGAATTCTTAGTTTCAAACTTAGTGGTCTGATTCAAAAAGTAATTTAAAAAACTGATTTATCCCAATTCAGGTAATTCTCATGCAAAATTTGCCCATCGAGTAACCGAATTATTCTTGACGAATAGTCAGCATCTCGTTCACTGTGAGTAACCATAATAATAGTTGTACCAAGATCATTCAATTCTGTTAGAAGTTTCATAATCTCCGTTCCATTGGTGGTATCGAGGTTTCCTGTTGGTTCATCTGCCAGAATTAAGGTAGGCTGATGAACAACAGCTCTGGCAATAGCGGCTCGTTGCTGTTGCCCTCCTGAAAGTTGTTGAGGAAGGTGGTTTCTGCGATGCATCATATGCATTCGATCCAATACTGCATCAACCATAACAGCTCTTTCACCTGCCGAATAACCAAGATATAGTAAAGGCAATTCAACATTTTCGAACACTGTTAATTCATCAATTAAATTAAAACTCTGAAAAATAAAACCCAGGTTTTGTTTACGGTATTTAGTAAGAGCAGATTCGGAAAGAATATCTACATTTTGATTTTGGAAAAAATATTCACCGGAACTTGGTCTGTCCAACATCCCAATAATATTCAGCAGAGTAGATTTACCACAACCGGAAGGTCCCATAATAGCTACAAACTCCCCTTGCCTCACCTCTAAATTAATTTCAGAAATGGCTATGGTTTCTACTTCCTTGGTTTGATAAATTTTACTCAGGTTTTGAAGCTTAATCATGAGAATTTAAACACACTAAGGTACTCTATTCAGAAATGGGATTTTGGCAATAGACTAAAAATTTAGAATACTTCCAGAGATGGAAACAAAAAGGAACTTAACTCAGCTTGTTCATTTAGGAAGACCTGGGCGAAATAATAGTTTCTATTCGCTGCAGGGATGCGGCAAACGAAACGACCTGAGTTCAGAATATCCATGGAAATTTTGGAATACTCTTTAATATAACCTCTGCTATTACTGAGTTTAGAAGCCTCACTTGGCTATTTGCTTTTGTACGATAGTGAACAAAAAAGGCCGATAATTATAAACTATCGGCCTTTTTATTAATTAATAGCAGTTTATTCTTTCACTATTCGTTTGGTAATACTTGCCTCATTTACCTTAATAGTTACGAAGTAAATACCTCTGGATAATTCCGAAAAATCTACTTTACGCACCACCAGACCTGTACCATCAAGCATCACTGGATTTACAACTGACTTACCCAACATATCTGCAAAGGTAACTTCTACTTTAGTTGAAGGAGCCAAAGTTGCTTCGATAAAGAAGCTGGAAGAAGCCGGGTTAGGATACATGTTTAAATCAGTAACTCCATTTAACTCTTCAATTCCAATGGTATTTGGTTTTAGGACAAAGTTAAACACCAATGACGTATCAAATCCACAACCAGAGCTATCTTGAGTTACAACGGTATAAGCACCAGTTTGTGTAGCTACATATTGCTGATTAAATGCTCCCGGAATAATGGTTCCATTAAAGTACCATTGATAACTGATGGCTGCAGGCATAGCTTGAAGGGTATCGTCAAATGAAACTATGTAAGGATCAACGCTGGTAATCACAGTTACATTAATTGTGTTAGATGTGATACCGCCGTTGTTCGGCAAAGTAGGATCATAAGGATAACAATCGTTATAGGCTGTTACAAAATATGAACCTGACACATTGGTAATGATATCTTCAGTAGTTGAACCGGAAGTCCAAACATAATAATCAAATCCTGAGGTAGCATCTAGACCAACTTCATTTTCAGAACCTGTTCCTTCGCAGAATATAACCGGACCATCAGGAACAATGGTTAAGCTGCTTGGGCTTAAACTAACATAGATAGGTTGTGAAGAACCAACACAACCATCGGAATTAGTAACCGTAACTACATAAGTACCCGGTTGAGTAATTGTAACGCTATTAGTAATATCTGACGGACTAGTTGACCATTGGTAAGCAGTGTAAGTACCTACAACGGTATAGGTAATTTGATCTCCCACGTTACATAACAAGGAGCTATTGGTACTGGAAGTTACAGTTGGCACAGGTGTGGTACCGACCGTTACAGAATAAGGGGAGGAAGTGGCCACACAACCAGCGGGGTCAGTAACAGTTAAGGAATAGGTACCTGAGCTAGTAACGGTTAAAGTTGGGGAGGTAGCACCACCCGGACTCCAGGAATAAGATGCAGCACCTACAGTAGTTCCATCTAAAACAACCGGTTGACCGGAACATACTACTGATCCACCAGTACTTGAAATAATATTAATTTGAAGGGTCGATCCAGATTGAATAGTTATTGCACCTGAAGTAGCAGAACATCCATTGGCATCAGTTCCGGTAACGGTGTAAGAACCGGACTGAGTAACGGTAATTGTTGGAGTTGTTGCTCCTCCGGGATTCCAAACATAAGTGGAAGCTCCAGAAGCAGCTAACACTACAGATCCATTACAGAATTGAGTTGGACCATTAGCAACTGCTGAAACAGAAGGGTTTGACAATATTGTTACAGTAACTGGAGCAGAAGTTGCACCACAACCAGGGATAGCTTCACCATAAACGGTATAAGAACCACTGGTTGAAACAGAAATAGAAGCCCCTGTTTGGTTACCAGGAGACCAAGTATAGGTTGAAGCGCCTGACGCTGTTAAGGTTACCGATTGTCCTTGACATACTTGAGTGCTTCCTTGAGCTACTGCAGTAACAGTTGGAATAGCAACTTCGGTTACAGTAACAGGAGCTGAACTTCCAGAACAACCTGCTTGAGAAACTCCGACTGAATATTGACCTTGAGTTACAACAACAGTTTGGTTTGTACCAATAATGTTATTATTACTTAAATCAGTCCAAACGTATTGTGTATAACCTGTTCCGGCATCTAAAGTGGTATTACCACCTTGACAATATTGAAGAGTTCCTGTCACGACAGGAGTAATAGTTGAGGACTGAGTAACCGTAACAGAGGCGGAAGTACCTGTACAACCATTTGCATCTGTAACAGTTACGGTGTAAGAACCATTAGCAGCTGTTATAGTTTGCGTAGTTTCACCATTTGGAGTCCAAGAATAAGAAGTAAATCCGGCACCGGCATCTAAGGTAGTTCCCGGTGCTGATGGGCAATAGGTTAAACTACCGGTAATAGTTGGTACAGGAGCAGTTCCTTGGGTAACAATAATAGTATCAATACCTGAACATCCGGATGAATTCACTACTTGAACCCCATAAATTCCGGGAGTGCTTGTAGTGAAAGTTTGGTTGGTTTCACCTGGAATAGGAGTAGGTGTTGTACCTACTGCAGTACCCCATTGATAAGTTGTATATCCTGTTCCGGCATCTAATGTTACAGAACCGCCGGGACATAGAACCGTATTTCCTGTAATGGCGAAGGTAACCTGACTGCTTTGAGTAACGGTAACAGGAGCAGAGGTTCCAGAACATCCATTGTTATCGGTTACAGTTACTGTATAAGTTCCTGCTGGAGCGGTAACAGTTTGGGTTGAACCTGAAAAAGAACCTCCATCAGACCAGGAATAAGTAGCAAATCCGGCACCTGCATCCAAGGTGGTTCCGGTAGTACAATAAGTTAAAGAACCTGTAATGGTAGGTGATGGAGAAGGAAGTTGAACAACGGTAATGGTATCAATACCTATGCAACCAGAGGCCAAATCAACTTGAGCACCATAAATGCCTGGTTGAGTTGCAGTGTAAGTTTGATTGGTTTCACCAGGAAGGATAGTAATACCTGTGGTAATAACTGCCCAAATATAGTTAGAACCAGCACCTGCATCAAGAACAGTAGATCCACCTGAGCAAATTGCTGTTGTGCCTGTTATCGTAATTGGAACAGTGTCATTCTCAATAACAGCAACTAAAGCTGAGCCTACACAACCATTGGCATCAGTAACTGTTACGGCATAAGTTCCCGCACCTAAGGTAGCAGTTTGGGTGGTACTGTATGGCGGAACCGGTATTGGTAAGGCATCAGTCCATCCATAGGAGGTATAACCTGGACCAGCATCAAGAACAGTAGTTGCGCCAGGACACACGGTTAAGTTACCGGTAACTGTAACGTTAACAACAGTTTCTGTTACTGTAACTGAGCCTGTTCCGGTACAGCCAAAAGCATCAACAACGTTTACGGTATATGCTCCTGAACCAACTGTTACAGTTTGGTTAGCATCGGTAAAACCATTAGGTCCTGTCCAGGCATAAGTAGAATAACCTGCACCTGCATCCAAGGTGGTGGTAGTTCCTTGGCAAATGGTTGTGGTGCCAGTAATATTTACAGTAACACTTCCGCTTACAACAGTTGCCGATGAAGAACCTTGGCAACCATTCGCATCAGTAACTGTTAAGTTATAAGTACCTGCAGCAGTAGCTGTAATAGTTTGAGTGGAGGCTGTGAATCCGGATGGGCCGGTCCAGGCATAAGTTGAAAAACCTGCTCCACCATCCAAAGTTGTTGAACTTCCGTTACAAACATTTAAATTACCAGTGATAGTTGGAGTAGGACCAGCATTGACAGTTACTGTAGCTGATGCTGTACCTGTACAACCACCTGAATTAGTTGCACCCACGGTATATGTTCCGGCAGCAGTTGCCGTAATGGATTGAGTGGTTGCAGTAAATCCATTAGGACCGGTCCAAGCGTATGATGTAAATCCAGCACCTGCTGAAAGTGTTGTTGATGCTCCTTGGCAGATTGTAGTAGTACCGGTAACACTTGTAGAGGCCGGAGTAGGAGCAGTATAAGTAAATTGGGCATTACAAGCTGACGACCCAGAGAAAACAGCATTTACTGTATGAGAAGCTCCATCAGCAGTTACACCGGTGATAGTAAAGTTATAAGGTGAAGTAAAAGGAGCATTAATAACTGTTTGATTTGCTCCATCTGAGAAGGTTAGGGTACCCGTAGAAGGAGGGTCAGTAAAAGTTATGGTACCAGTTACGTTATAGGTATTTGTACCTGCCGTGCAGGAAGCCCCAGAACCTGTAAAAGCTGAGATATTACAAAGTGCATTACAAGTTGTACTTCCGGTACTACTTGGATTCTGACTGAAGGTAATATTAGTTGCACCACCATTATAATTGGTAATAAGAATGAGGTAATATTCACCGGCTTGAGCATTAGGGATAGTTAATGAAAACGTTGCGCTGGCAGCGTAATCACAGGCTATTGGAGCCAAACCGGAAAGACTTGAACATCCGGTTGAAGGATCGGAAAAAGGTCCCCAAATTGCTCCATCCACATCAATTCCGCTGGAATTGCTTTGGTCGATTGCAATGCTTCCACTTGTTCCAACCTGGAAATAATACCAAGCCGGATTAGGTCTGGTGGAGAGACATCCATAGTTAGGCCCTGTTTCTGCTGTTCCGCCTGAGGTACCAGCAGGAAAAGTGATAGCACTACTTAAGCAAGCACCACCTGCACCTGCGCAGGTTGTAGAGGGCCCAGGAGGAACCACAATAGCACCACAGCCTATGGTTGCAGTAAAACCGGCATTTTGAACAGATCCATCAGATGTAAAACGAAAAGTTAAACATCCACTAGTTGAAGTAACAGTTCCTGGCGAAGTGGATCCGGTATACTGTCCGACTAAGGTTGCACTTGTTGAAGAACCATCATAAATATAGAGGTAATCGTAGTTACTTTCCAAATTGAACGCACTAAAAATAGCATACATTGGAGTTGCGCTTCCATCACCGCAAATGGTTACAGTGTAATCTTCATTTGCAGAATAGGTTGAACCCGAACCACCACTATCATAAAAGTTGGCACTACAAGAATTCACCGTTCCACCTTGGCTAACCAAAATTGTTTGCTGGGCTTGAGCAGATCCACTTAAAAAATATAAACCTGCTAAAGCTACGATTGCAGTATAAAATTTATTCATTTTCGTTAGGTATGGGAATATTAATTCAGTTCTACAATAATTGGTCTTTGGGTTTCAACATCATATTTCATGATAAGACTAGGCAAACCGGGTGTCCACAACTTATTAGTTGGAGAAGGTTTACGCTGGTATTTCTCTCTTAATTCATTAGCAGAGTAAAGTTCAATGATAGTTCCATCATACACTTCAATCTTCCTGCGTTGATCCAATAGACGAAAACGCTCCAAATCAATCACTTGCATCATTTTCAAGGTATGATCCTTACTTTCTGGGCTCACTACTTTAACAAATTCGAAATGTGCTTTTGGGGTTGCAGTTTGAGCTAAAACTGATCTAATCCCTACTATAACCAATAGGAACAGAACCGATACTACTTTTTTCATTGAATCGTAAAAATTTTAATCCGCAAACATATTTAAAAAAATCCAAATACCAATAACCTAGAAATTATTTGGGTTGCTAACACCTTATTTGACATCCCCCACCTCGAAAACCGTTTATTTAACAGGGCTTTCGAGTTGATTTCCACCCCTAAAATCCAAAAAGTTTTTAACAAAGTGGCAGAAAGTGGGAAAATGTGGGAATTTCCTCCTTACTTTTACCAACTGAAAATTTTTCATGGCCATTTTAACCGGAGAATATGATTGCACAATGGACGCCAAAGGCAGGCTAGCACTGCCTTCCGGCTTATTGAAGCAATTACCGGAAAGCACCCGTGGAAAGTTTGTAGTAAACCGTAGTGTTTTTAAACGTTGTTTGGTTTTATACCCTTTAGATGCTTGGGAGAAAATTGTTTCTGACATCAATGGGCTTAACCGATTCAACAGAAAGCACGACGACTTTATTCGGCAGTACAGCAATGGAGCTACCACCTTGGAAGTGGATGCCAGCAACAGGGTTTTGTTACCCAAACGACTTGCTGCTTATGCCGGAATCGAAAAGGATGTTGTTTTAGCTGCCCATGTGGACAATAAGGTTGAGATATGGAGCGAAAAAGCATACAACGAATTGATGAATAGTTATGACCCTGATGCTTTTGGAAACCTTGCTGAAGAAGTTCTAGGTGGAGGAAAGCCAAACACAGAGGAGTAATGTATCATAAACCCGTTCTTTTACAAGCGTGCCTGGATGGACTAAACATCAGGCCCAACGGAACATATGTTGATGTGACCTTTGGAGGAGGGGGGCATTCGAAAGCTATTTTGGAAAAACTTGGCCCAAATGGTAAATTAATTGGATTTGACCAGGATTCAGATGCTTTGAAAAATGATCTGAACGACCCCAGATTTACGCTCATCCACAGCAATTTTAGGTTTATAGGCAATCATTTGGAATATCTAAAAGTGCTTCCAATTGATGGAATTCTAGCCGATCTTGGAGTATCCTCCCACCAATTTGACCAAGCATCCCGTGGATTTTCCATTCGGATGGATGGCCCTTTGGACATGAGAATGGATCAAAGTGCAAATCATTCTGCATTTGATTTTATCAATAAAGCCTCTAAAGAAGATCTTATAGAAACCTTTAAAGAATTTGGAGAAATTTTCAATGCCGGTAAAGTGGCAAGTTTGATAGTTTCTCACAGAACGAAGGAACCAATAGAATCAACCTTAACCCTCACCGCTTTGGTAGAAAAACTCGTGCATCCCAAGGATAGAAATAAATTCTTGGCTCAAATTTTTCAGGCCATCCGAATTAAGGTTAATGCAGAAATGGAGGTTTTAAAAAACCTTTTGGAAATAAGTCCGAGCCTATTAGGACCGGGAGGAAGACTGGTTTTTATTTCCTATCACAGCCTGGAAGATAGAATGGTCAAAAACTTTATAAAAACAGGTAACACCAAAGGGTTAGAAACTAAGGATGTATTTGGAAACACCCAATCTCCTTTTAAAAATCTAACCACAAAACCCATAGTTCCGGAAGAAATAGAATTAGAACAAAACAACCGCTCCCGAAGCGCCAAGCTTAGGATAGCTGAAAAAAAATAAAATGAGTAAAAGCAAATTCTCTAAAACCTTGCTCAGTATTATGGATGGAAGTTTTCTAACTACAGAAAATGTAGTGAAGAATCTTCCTTTCATCCTCTTTGTGATGGGCTTAGGAATTTTCTACATAGCCAACAGCTACTATGCTGAAAAAACAATCATTCAAATTAATAAAACCGGAAATGACCTCAAAGAACTTCGTAGTGAGTATATCACCGGGAAAAGCGATTTGATGAAAAAAAGCAAGCAGAGTGAAGTAGCCACCCTCGCTATTCAAAACAATCTCAAAGAAAGTATTGAGCCCCCAAAAAAAATAATTATTAAAAACAACTAGTGGAAGCCAAAAACGACATACTGTGGAGAGTGTACCTCACCGGTGCAGGAATGTTCCTATTCGCTTTTGCTATAATTGGAAGGGTAGCATATCTGCAATTCGCTCAAGGAGATTATTGGAAAGCAAGAGCAAAAGTGCTAACCACACGAAAAGAAGTAATCATCGCAGAACGAGGAAATATCTTTTCAGCTGATGGCAACCTTTTGGCTACCTCTTACCCAATATACGAACTACGGTTTGACGCTGCTACAGGTGCGGTGAAGAAGGAAGAATTCGACGAAAAAGTAGATAGCTTGGCCCTCGGATTGCATAAAATCTTCAACGATAAACCCATCAAGCAAATCAAACAAGAACTGGTTCAGGCCAGAAAAAGAAAAGACCACTATTTCCTCCTAAAAAGAAATGCTACTTACGGACAGTTAAAAAAGGTAAAAGCTTTACCCATATTCAACCTTGGTAAAAACAAAGGAGGCCTTATAGCCATTCAAAAATCAAGAAGGGAAAAACCATACGGAATTCTGGCATCCCGGACAGTTGGATATTCCATCAAAGGCAAAAAAAACGTAGCGGTTGGACTGGAAGGTTACTACGATAAATTACTATGTGGAAAAAATGGATCTAGGTTGATGCGAAAAATCGCAAAAGGTGTTTGGAAACCGCTTCATTCAGAAAATGAGATAGAACCACAAGATGGATTTGATGTGGTGTCAACTATTGATATAAATATTCAGGATGTTGCAGAAAATGCATTAATGAAACAAATGGTACAGCACAATTGCGACTATGGCTGTACTATTCTGATGGAGGTTGCTACCGGAGAAATTAAGGCTATTGCAAACTTAAAAAAGGATGAAACCCAAGAGGGGCTTTACCGTGAAGCTGAAAATATTGCTGTTGGAAAAGCAACTGACCCAGGTTCCACCTTTAAACTTCTTTCAGCCATGGCTCTTTTGGAAGAAGGTATTAAACCAACCGATTCATTCAATACCTCCGGCGGCAAAATCACCTTTTGTAAAGATGTAACCATTCACGATAGTCATGAAGGCGGATATGGCACAATTAGTTTGCAAAGAGCTTTTGAGGTATCCAGTAATGTGGCGTTTGCCGGAATGGTAAACAAGTATTTTGGCAAAGGAACAGCTCGGGGTCCTCAGACCTTTATTAAACATATATATAACACCGGAATTCACCAAAAACTAGGTATAGACATCCCGGGAGAAGCCAGTCCGTACGTAAAAAACACAGAAGATAAATGGTGGAGCTGCCCTAC
Source organism: Bacteroidia bacterium (assembly GCA_019695265.1). NCBI lineage: Bacteria > Pseudomonadati > Bacteroidota > Bacteroidia > Bacteroidia bacterium. The sequence goes on from JAIBAJ010000001.1 coordinate 20,966, forward strand.
CTTACCTGAAATGAGTATTGGTTATGAGGTATTAATTACTCCACTCCAAACTCTTACCATATACAATGCTATAGCCAACAATGGTGTGATGGTAAAACCACATTTCATAAAAAGAATTTTGAATAAAGGAGAAGTAATTAAAGAAACCAAACCTGAAATTATTAATCACCAGGTATGCAGCCCTACAACAGTTGCAGCTTTAAAACAAATGATGGAAGGCGTGGTACAGAGCAAAGGTGGAACTGCCAGTAACTTGAAAGGATTAAGTTACACCATTGCAGGCAAAACAGGAACTGCGGTAGTTGCGGATGATAACAGAGGATACAAAGGCGCTAATGGAAAAATATACAGAGCAAGCTTTGTTGGATATTTTCCAGCAGACAAGCCACTTTATACCTGTATCGTACTAATCAACAATCCTACGGAAGGAATATACTACGGTAATGTTATCGCCGGTCCTGTTTTTAAAGAAATTGCAGATAAGGTTTATTCCACTTCCATTAAACTTCATAAAGAACTTGAAACAGATAGTTTATTCGCAACTCAAGGGCTACCTGCGATTAAAACTACCTATGCTCACGTTGCTAATACCTTAGTTTCTAAAACCAATATTCCAGCTAAAAACCCAAGCGAACCAGATGCACTTTCTGAAACGATTAACACACAGAACTATGTGCAACTAAAAACAAGGACCATTCCGGTAGAAAAAGTACCTGATGTAAATGGAATGGGAATCAAGGATGCGCTATTCATCCTGGAAAACCTGGGTTTGGAAGTAGAAACCAGAGGCTTCGGTAAAGTTAACTCTCAAAGCATACCTCCCGGAAGCAAATTAGTGAAAGGTCAAAAAATAACCTTGAATTTCTCTTAGAATGAAACTCCTGTCTGAAATATTATACAAAGCCGGTTTAGTAGAGGTTGTAGGGACCACTCATCTCGCCGTGACTTCTATTTGCTTCGACAGCAGAACAGTGGAGAAATACAGCCTGTTCATTGCTGTAAAAGGCACAGCAAGTGATGGGCATGCATTTATTAGTTCATCCATTGAAAGAGGTGCCATAGCAATTGTTTGCGAAGAAATGCCATCTGAATTTAAAGAAGGCATTACCTATGTTCAGGTAAAAAACAGTTCCTTGGCTTTAGGAATAATAGCTTCCAACTTCTACGATTCACCTTCCTCCAAATTGAAATTGATTGGAGTTACCGGTACCAACGGGAAAACTACCACTGTAACTGTTCTATTTAACCTATTTACACAACTTGGTTATAAGTGCGGCTTGATATCCACCGTGAAATACATGGTTGGAAAAGCGGAATTACCATCCACTCACACAACCCCCGATGCCATTAAACTAAATGAGCTTATCGGATTAATGGTTTCTGAAGGATGTCAATATTGCTTCATGGAGGTTAGCTCACACTCAGTAGTTCAACACCGAATTTCTGGACTTGAATTTAGTGGAGGCATATTTTCAAATCTAACTCACGACCATCTGGATTATCATGGAACATTCGAAAATTACCGAAATGCCAAACAAGAATTCTTTACTGGTTTAGGTGAAAATGCCTTTGCATTGGTAAACAAGGATGACAAAAATGGTCTCCTAATGTTCCAAAACTCAAAAGCCAGCAAAAAAACCTATGCTTTACAATCCATGGCAGATTTTAGATGTAAAGTCATAGAAAACCATATCAGTGGTCTAATACTTAATATAGATAATACCGAAATCCATACCCGACTGGTTGGAAGTTTCAATGCATACAACTTAACAGCAGCATACGCCACAGCAATGCTCCTGGGTATTGAAAAAATGCATGCACTAACTGCATTAAGTCTGGTAGAACCTCCTCCAGGTCGTTTCCAAACCATTAAATCTCTTAATGGAATAACCGGAATAGTAGATTATGCACATACCCCCGACGCATTAGAAAATGTATTAAAAACCATTCAAGAATTGCGACAAGGAGGGGAAACCCTAATAACAGTAGTAGGTTGCGGTGGAAATCGCGATGCGGCAAAAAGACCCATCATGGCAAGAATTGCTGCCAACCTAAGTGACAAAGTTATACTCACTTCCGACAATCCAAGAAATGAAGAACCGGAAGAAATCTTATCCCAAATGAAGAAAGGATTAGAAGGGGATAACATTAGAAAAGCCATAACTATCACCAACCGGCATGAGGCTATCAGAACTGCTGTTATGATGGCCGGGCCAAAGGATATCATCCTGGTTGCCGGAAAAGGACACGAAAACTACCAAGAAATCAAAGGCATCAAACACCCCTTTGATGACCTTCTTGAATTACAAAATGAATTTAAAAACCTGATCTAAACCATAACCAATGCTTTACTACTTATTCGATTTCCTCGACAAAGCGTATGACCTCCCTGGTGCCGGTGTGTTTAAATACATCTCTTTCAGGGCTGCATTGGCTCTATTAAGCTCCTTGCTTATTACCATGATTTGGGGTAAAGATCTTATCCGATTCCTACGGGTTAAACAAATTGGGGAAACAGTCAGAGACCTCGGACTTGAAGGCCAAATGAAAAAACAAGGAACTCCAACCATGGGAGGCCTCATTATCCTAACTTCTATCCTAATCCCAACCCTGCTATTTGCCAAACTTGGCAATGTCTACATCATTCTAATGATAGCCTCTACCATTTGGCTTGGCTTAATCGGTTTCATGGATGATTATATCAAGGTTTTCAAAAAAGATAAAGAAGGTTTACCCGGACGACTAAAAATCGTAGGACAAGTAGGTATCGGATTAATTGTTGGAATTACATTGTATTTCAACAAACATGTAGTAATAAAAGAGAAACTGGTACATGGTTCAGAATCCATCACTACACAGGAAATCAGTGGCAACCAAAATCAAACAGCCTTTTTCAAAGAATCGGTTTATGCCAAAGAAAATACAAAATCCTTAAAAACTACGATTCCATTCTTCAAAAACAACGAATTCGACTATGCCGATTTAATTACCTGGATTAGTGAAGATTTAAGAGATTATGCTTGGCTAATTTTTATTCCTATCGTAATTTTTATTGTAACTGCGGTATCCAATGGAGCGAATATTACCGATGGACTGGATGGATTAGCAACCGGAACTTCTGCGATAATAGGTGCCACGTTAGGAATCCTGGCCTATGTAAGCGGTAATACTGTTTTTGCAGACTATCTCAATATCATGTATTTACCTAGCACCGGTGAACTGGTGGTATTTATGTCAGCCTTTGTTGGAGCCTGCGTTGGTTTCCTTTGGTACAATTCATTCCCGGCCTATGTATTTATGGGAGATACCGGAAGCCTTGCACTTGGAGGAATCATAGCCGTATTCGCCATTGCCATTCGAAAAGAATTACTCATACCAATTCTATGTGGAATTTTCTTGGTAGAAAACCTTAGCGTAATGATGCAGGTTAGCTATTTCAAATACACCAAGAAAAAATACGGAGAAGGAAGAAGAATTTTCAAAATGTCTCCACTTCACCACCACTACCAAAAATTAGGATACCACGAAAGCAAAATTGTAAGCCGCTTTTGGATTGTAGGCGTCATGCTGGCTGTATTAACCATTGTAACCTTGAAACTACGCTAACATGTCGGCTAAACCATATATCGTAATTCTAGGCGCCGGTGAAAGCGGTTGTGGGGCTGCATTGCTTGCTCAAAAGCAGGGTTATGAAGTTTTCGTTTCGGACAAAGGTTCCATAAAGGAGAAGTACAAAACCTTCCTTAACCATCACCAAATTCCATTTGAAGAAAACCAACATTCGGAAGATAAAATCCTAAACGCCTCCGAAATAATCAAATCTCCCGGAATCCCTGAAAAAGCTCCCCTGATAAAAAAATTACGGGAACAGAAAACAAGCATCATTGACGAAATCGAATTTGCTCTTCGGTATACGAATGCCAAAATTATTGGGATTACCGGCACCAACGGAAAAACAACCACTACCCTACTTACTTACCATATTTTGGAAAAAGCAGGTTACTCGGTAGGTTTAGCCGGAAATGTTGGTAAAAGTCTTGCATTGCAAGTGGCGCTCGAAAACTACGAATACTACGTTGTGGAACTAAGCAGCTTCCAATTGGATGGCATGATTAATAGCAGAATTCACATTGGCATTCTCACCAATATAACTCCAGATCATTTAGACCGCTACGAATACAAACTGGAGAACTATGTGAACTCCAAATTCAGAATTCTACAAAATCAAACCGAAACCGATGCATTTATTTATTGTGCCGACGATGAAATAACTGCAAAGGCTCTTCAATCCATACAACTAAAAGCACAAGCTTATCCGATTTCCATTAAAACCAAAGTGGAACAAGGAGCTTACCTCGAAAACAATCAAATCATCATAAAAACCCCAAACTCAACTTTTAACATGTTTATAGAAGAATTAGCACTACAAGGAAAACACAACACCTACAATTCAATGGCCGCAGGTGTAACAGGAAAATTGGTCGACATCCGCAATGAAAACGTTCGCCAAAGCATGAGCGATATGGAAAGCGTTGAACATCGAATGGAACCGGTTGCAAAAGTATTTGGCATTCAGTTCATTAACGATAGCAAAGCGACCAATGTAAACAGCACCTGGTATGCATTGGAAAGCATGCAAACCCCTACTATTTGGATAGCCGGCGGACAAGACAAGGGAAATGATTACAATGAATTACGCGACTTGGTAAAAGCCAAAGTAAAAGCTATTGTATGCCTTGGAAAGGACAATTCCAAAATCATTGAAGCATTTAAAGACCTGGTACCCAACATAGTGGAAACGGATAATGCCGATGATGCTGTCCGTTACTCCTACAAATTGGGTACAAAAGGCGATACAGTTCTCCTTTCTCCAGCTTGCGCCAGTTTTGACTTGTTTGAAAATTACGAAGACCGCGGAAAGCAATTCAAAAGAGCCGTTAGAGCACTTTAAGCCTGTCTTCATTTCGGAAATCCAAGTTAAACGTAGACCTATTGGGGTGGTCTTTGATTTGACTTGGATTTTTTTTTGCCCAAATGCTCATCATCAAAGGGATAAATATGCTACTTTGTTTTAGTATTTGGGGGGCCCCATTCGCATAAAAGTTAACACTATTACAAAAATCAGAACGGCTCATGGTCGGGCTTTCGTCGTTACTCCTCGGTTCGTTGCTAAGGCAACGCACCTGTGGGGTAACATCCTCAATCCCTGCCCCGGGTGCAAACCCAAAAAACGTCGCATTGACCATAATGTATTGCTGTGCTACCGGGCTATTCAGTCTTAAACCGATTGCAAATTATCCCAAAATTGTCAATAGAAATTTTAAACTACGTTTCGAGACAAGTGTTAGTAAGGCTTTCAAGTAATTTTTACCGAGAGAACATTATGTAAGACCTATTTAAGAATTAGCCTTATTGGTAAAATTAGGTCTAACATAATGTAACCTCGGCACTAACTAACACTAGCTCGGGGTTAACCCGAATCTCCCCACATCCCACCGAATTTGTCAATTGTTCCCTTCGTTTCAAATGACAATTTTGGTATTAAGTGGATATTTACCCTGAATAGTTGCAATTATTTTTCTTAATACAATGAACCTTCCTTGAAGAGGACAAAAAGACACCGTTAATTGTTGGGTCAAAAGTTAGCCGAATGGGTTACGCATCGGGCAACGATAGAGGCAAGTAGCTCCAAGCCAACGCAGCGATTAAGCGGAGTTGGCTTGGACTACAGCCGATAGCGTGACCCGAACGCCTTGCAAGTTATTAAGAGATTTGCAAAAATTTATTCAGGCGGAGGGGGCCCGCATAAAAAGTATTAAAAAGGAAATTATTCAACCAGGATGAAATAACAGCGGACCTAATATCCGTCTCCATCTAACAAATTACCAAGGCCGCCTAAGATGCTACCTTCTTCCTTTCCCCTGTGGGTTCCATATTCTAAAATTCTACCGGCCAATCGGCTAACAGGCAAGGACTGCACCCATACTTTTCCGGGACCTCTTAAAGTGGCAAAAAACAAGCCTTCACCACCAAAAACCATGTTTTTCACGCCTTTTACGAACTGAATATCATAATCGACATTCTGAGTAAAGCCAACAATACAACCTGTGTCAATTTTCAATAGTTCACCGGGTTGAAGTTCGCGTTCAATAATATGTCCACCTGCATGAACAAAGGCCATTCCGTCACCTTCCAACTTCTCCATAATAAAACCTTCTCCACCAAACAATCCGGTTCCTAGTCTTTTTTGAAATTCAATTCCTATGCTAACCCCTTTGGCAGCACATAAGAATGCGTCTTTTTGGCAAATGATTTTACCACCCAATTTGGATAAATCCATGGGAATAATTTTCCCGGGATAAGGGGCAGCAAAAATGACCCTCTTCTTCCCTTGACCAACATTGGTAAACGCAGTCATAAACAAACTCTCCCCTACAATTAATCGTTTACCGGCAGAGAATAACTTGTTCATAAATCCACCGCTATTTTGCTGGGAGCCATCTCCAAAAATGGTTTCCATTTGAATGGCTTCATCCATCATCATAAAATTGCCGGCTTCGGCAATTGCAGTTTCCTGAGGATCAAGTTCTATTTCAACAACTTGCATTTCCTCTCCAATAATTTTATAATCGATTTCGTGGTTTTGCATGTTACGTTTTATTAAATGGTAAAATATTATTTGTTTTTGGGAAGGTTATAACCACGTTGTTTGGCCATATCCTCTAATCTTTTCTGAAAATTTGATTTTGTGGCAGGCTTCTTTTTGTTCTCCTCAATTTTTGCCCGAATGGCTTTTTCATCCACCAAAAAGCGAAATGCATATTGTTGTCCAAAGGTCAATAAGTTACCCAAGGTATAGTAATATGCCAAACCACTGGATTGACTATTCATTACCCCAAGGAAAATAACCGGCATCACATACATCATTATCTTCATTTGTTTAGCCATCATATCGTCTCCACTGGGTTGCATTTGCATATTTACCATAGAATATAAAACTGTGGTAATAGCCATTAAAATTGCAAACAGACTTACGTGATCGCCATAAATGGAGTTAATAATTGGAACATAGCCAAAGTCCCAAATACTGTCGTAACTTGACAGATCGGTGGCCCAGAGAAATGATTCGTGACGCAACTCAATGGCAGCGGGGAAAAACCTAAACACTGCAAGTGTAATAGGTAACTGCAACAACATGGGCAAACATCCACCCAGTGGATTTACGCCTGCCTTGCGGTACAAAGCCATTTGTGCTTGTTGTTTTTCTAATGGATCCTTGCCCTCAAATTTTTTATTAAGCTCCTCAATTTCAGGTTTCAAAACCCTCATTCGGGCACCACTTAAATAGGATTTATAGTTAAGTGGAAACAAAACCAATTTAACAATGATGGTCAATAAAAGAATGATTATTCCATAAGAAAGGTTCAACTTCTCCAAACCATAAAAAATCCAAATTACTACCCGATTTATCCAACCTAAGATACCCCAACCCAAAGGCACCAGCTTTTGCATGTTGTATTTGGAAAGGGTTTCGTAATGGTTGGGTCCAAAATAAAAGGAAGCAGCATAGGATTCAGAAGGTTTATGATTGTATGGAATTGGGAAAGTAGCTGAAATGGTTTTTACATAGGCCGAATTTTCATCCATCTTGGTTTCTACATTAATAGGACCTGAAATGGCTTTTGGGGCTAGAAATCCGGAACTAAAAAACTGTTGTTTGAATGCAATCCAATTCAACTTGTTTGGTATGGTTTGCTTTTCAGATTTACCTTCATTGATATAGTCTGTTTCTTCGTCCTCAAATTGCCAATAAACCGTACTGGCAGCACGCTCATTTTTCAGGCTTTTTTCCAATTGAGGTTGGTTAACAAGCCATTCTAAATCCAGGGTATTGCTACGCTGCTCAATAACATTGTTTAATCCAACAAAGTTTATTTTAAATCCAACCAAATATTCTGAACCTTTCAGGGTATACACGTATTCCAGATACTTTTCAGGAGCAACCTCCAACCGAATAGCGAACGAAGAGGAATCATTTCCCTGCACTAAAATGGGTTTGGAATTTGGCTTAAAAAACAAATCGCCGGTATTAACTACTTTGTTGTTTTCAAAAAAGCTTAATCCGAATTTGTTTTCATCACCACTAAATAAAACTAAGGGCTTTTTATTTTCATCATCATACTCCTTTAAAACCACCGATTTAACTCGTCCACCTTTGGAGCTAATATTAAGCTTCATTAAATCATTCTCCAAGGTATAAATTTCTTCCTTGCCCATTAGGTTGGCCCCAAATGCGCCATATTGTTTTACTAAAACAGAGTCGGGCAAAACAGAGTCCTTGGGAGAAGGAGATGTTTTAGCAACGGTTTCAGCAGCTTTTTTAGCAAGGGTTTCTTTTTGCTTTTCTACCAAAGCAATAGAATCTTGCTTTCGTTTTGCTGCTTCTATTTCTTCTTTGGAAGGCTGGTTATATATGGAAAAGCCAATAAAAATGGCCATAATTAAAACCAGTCCTATGATTGAATTTCTATCCATGCGTAGTCTAAAATCGGGCGGCAAAGATAGTTTGGTAAGGCTGTGTTTTTTCGATTGTTTGTTAAAAAAATACAGAATTTTTGGAAGTTGTAAATTTTACCCTACCAGGAGAATTTTTAATACCCTTTCCAAATTAACTTTGCCTACCTACTAACCACATGAAAGAGCATTTCAAACGCTTGTATCGATACGACTTTTGGGCGACCAAGGTATTATTGGATTACTTGCTGCAATCCAATCAGGTAACCGAAAAATCCCAATTATTAATTTCCCACCTTGTTTCTGCCCAATCCATTTGGTTATCAAGGCTATGCGGCACAACATTTAGCGGTGGAATTTTTGAAATACTGCCATTGGAAACTGTGTTACAAATGGCTATAGACAATCAGGGAGCCATGCAGGCATACCTGGATACCATGGAAGATAGCAAGTGGGGTTTGTTGTTGGAATACAAAAGCCTTAAAGGCGAACCATTTTCCAACACTTTGGCCGATATACTAACCCATTTAGCAAATCATGGCAGTCACCACAGAGCTCAGATCTTAAGCGACATGAAAGTAGTTACCGGACAAGTCCCTGTTTTAGATTATATTGCATTTGCCAGAATTAATTCTTAATTGCATTGGATCAGCCGGAAGTTTCAATTATTATTGTCAATTACAATACCTGTGATTTACTTAGGAATTGTATTGCCTCTATCTATAAACATTCAAAACCGGTTGAAATTGAAATCCTAGTTGTTGACAATGATTCAAAAGATCAAAGTGAACAAATGGTAAAAACTGAATTCCCCAAGGTTAAATGGATTCAAACCGGTTACAATGCAGGATTTGGCCGGGCCAATAACATGGGAATAAGGGCCGCCAAGGGTACTTATGGACTCATACTCAATTCAGATACCGAATTTTTCGAGCAAACCTTACCCGTTTCCCTGCAATGCCATCGGGAATTGGAAAAGAAAGGACCTGTTGGGGTAAGCACCTGTGCTATGGTGGATGGAGAAGGCCATGTTTTATTTAACTCAAATACCAGAACCCCATTCATAAAGAAACTTTGGAATGCCAATCCTTTGGTAATTGCCATTCAAACTAAATTAGGAATTAAACAGGTAGACATTTATCAGGAACGGTTAGCCATTCATTCCAAAAACCATGAATCAGAATGGATTGGTGGAGCTTTTTTATTATTCAATTTATCTGTATTTAAAGAATTGAATTTGTATTTAGATGAAGATTTCTTTATGTATGGGGAAGACATTGAATGGTGTGAGCGAATTCGCAGAAATGGATTAAAGCACTATTTCTATGCGGATACAAAGGTTTTGCATTACGATGGAGGGAGCCCCAACCCTTCGCGCAACCGCATGGCTCAAGTAATTATTTCCGGATGGTTATGTATGAAAAAAATCAAAGGAAATGCCTATTTCTTCGTGTATTGCCTTTTATTCCTATTCAATTACGTATTGGATGAAATCTTGTTTCGGCTGGCAAAAGCGCAAAACCGAACTACAGAAATGGATACCAAAGCCAAGGGAGAAAGAATTTTTATTTGGAACCTGCTTAAAACTTATTTTTATACCATTGCTATGCGTTACCGACGCAACCCTTCTTCCGCAAAGAACTATTTAAAATATGCCAATACGACGAATTAAGCAGCGTTTTGATCTTGCCCGGGAGCAGAAAGCCTCCTTGGAAAGCATTAAAAAGGATTTGGCAAAAATCAGGGCTAAATTTCCCTACCTTGTTCTTACGCCCAAGCCCACCGGTATGAATTACAGAGGAATATTCAATGCAACTTTAGGTTTATTTGGAGAAGCTTGTTTGGAGATACCTCAATATTATTCCAATTCATTGCTATCGGATAAACAAAATCTGGATTGGATAATGCTTTTGGCAGAACTAGAATTTGAACAAGTGATCGCTAGCGGAACACATCCTTATTTTATGGATATTCTGCATGAGTATAAACATGTTAGCGCCAAACCAACCGGCGCTATTTTCCATGGTGCTTTAACAGAATTAGCCGATGACCATCACAAACTTGCCTCCTTCAATAAGTTCTCCAATTTGGTATCGGAAGGGGTTATTGATAAAATTGGATTTGTAAAAAAAGGATTGGCAGAAACCTTTGCCGGCTTAAAAAACGTTCGATGTTATCCACTTTACCTTAAAACCAAACTTCCGTCGGAAACCTTACCAACCAAACCAAGCAGGGAATACCCAATTATTGCGGTACCCGGGGTGAGCAATTTCAATAAAAACATTCACAACCAGGTTGCAGCAGCATTATTGGTTAAAAATTCCAAGGTATTTGTTTGGGGAAATGAACAAGATTTTAAAATCTGGAATGCCGGTGACCGAATTGTTTACCAAAACCACAGCGGGCATGCGGATTTTTTAAAAGTACTTTCCCAATGCGATGCAACCATGTACCTTTCCTTTAGTGAAAGTTGGGGGCAAATAATCACCGAAAGTCTTGCTTTAGGTATTCCTTGTCTTTGTTCGGATACCAATCCTATTTTGGATACTAACCCGGCCTTGAAGGAATTTCTTACCATTTCGGCCAACGATAATCCTTTCCTGATCAGCCAACGATTGGAGCAAGTTTTGGAGAAAGGCGAAGCATGGAAAACAGAGATGAAAAATCAGGTAGTATTTTTAAATCAATTGGCCGAAGAAAAGAAAGAAGCATTTATTCAAGATTTAAATTCAAGCAACTTCCATATACTTCCTCCTTCCAAGACAACGGCGACGGGGAAACTAAATCCATTTAAATAAGATGAAAACCATACTCATTACCGGAGCAACTTCAGGAATAGGATTTGAAACGGCAAAAAACTTAGCGGGACAGGGCCATTCCATTGCTATTGTTGGCAGGGACAAGGCAAGAACCGAAGCTGTTGTATCCACCTTAAACCAGGTAAACCCCAAGGGGAACCACCTGGCATTTGTAGCCAACTTAAGTTCTCAGAAACAAGTTAGAGCCTTGGCAGAACAAATAAAATCCAAGCTCACTGCTTTAGACGTTCTGGTAAACAATGCAGGAACCTATTTTACCGAACAAACCTTCTCCGAAGAAAAGATTGAACTAACCTGGGCTACCAACCATTTAGCCTACATGCTGCTTACTTATGAATTATTACCCCTTTTAAAGGCGGCACCCAAGGCTAGAATTGTGAATGTCGCATCCCACTCCCATTACAAAGGCAAAATACATTTTGATGATATTTCCCTTTCAAAAAGCTGGAATGGTTACAAAGCCTATGAACAAAGCAAATTAGGCAATGTATTGTTTACCATGGAGTTATCGGAGCGATTGAAAAACAGCGGTATTACGGTTAATGCTTTACATCCGGGAGTAGTAAAAACAGACATTGCTTCCAAAAATGGGGCTTGGTATGCCAAGTTGTTTTGGGGACTTGTAAAAAACATTGTTGCCATTCCGGTTGAAAAGGGAGCAGCAACCTCTATTTATTTGGCGAGTTCGGCAGAAGTAGAAGGAATAAGCGGACAATATTTTGATAAATGTAAACAAAAATGGCAAAGTAGGTTTTCGCAAACTCCGGGCTTAAAAGAGCAATGCTGGGAATTTAGTTGCAGGCAGTTGGGAATTCCGGTGAATTGGTAAAAATCTGCCTCTGAAGGCAACTGTAATGGTTCAGTAAAAAGTTCGTTTCATGCAATACCTACCGGGTTTGCACCTCGGGCAACGATAGAGGTAAGTAGCCCACAGGAGCACGCGGCGCTAGCCAAGTGCTACGAGGACTACAACCGATAGCGTGACCCGAACGCCTTGAACCTAAACCAGGAAGTTTCGATTCAAAGTTGGTGGGCGGAGGGGGCCCGCATCCAAAATAAAAAATAAAAACCCGGGGGAAAAATTGACCTATTTACCGGTAGCCAACTCTTTATTAGGAGCCAAAGGAATTGGATTTAAGGTACAATCGAAGGGCTTGATATCGGTGTTTACGTTTTTGAAATTATTGGGTCCATCAACATTGGCGAAGGTTGCAGAACCGTTATTTTTGATACAAATACGATTTTCTGCAGCCACGGAATTGGTTTTAGGATCAACCACGGAAGGGTCGTAAAAGCCATCAAAAATGATATCCGGAATGTTGTTACCAAAAACTCCGGCCAATAATCTACCTATTTGGCGAGAAGTATCGGGCAAGCAGGTTTGACGCTTAATTTCATTGTCGTGGATGTAAACCGCATAGGTAAAAGGGTTGTAAAGTGTATCGTTGTATTCTTTGCCTGAGGTAAGGAAAGATGCTACACAAATGCCCAAGGTATTGTTGTTAATTACCTTATTAGCAGTTAGTTCTACGTTATTATACGCCATAACCAACATACCCATACCGGCGGGCACCAAGGCTACTGTATTTCCGGGAGGGGCAAAGTTTGGGAGGTTATTTTCGTGTACATTGTTATTGTGTACAAACACATCTTTTCCGTTTTTAACGGGCACTTCAGGCATATCGAACACCATTATTCCACCGGTATTGTTCCAGGCTTCGTTTTCATAAACATCGGCGGCGGTGCAATTTTCGATTTCGATACCAGCCACATTTTCATGAACTTTGTTGTTGCGAACGATAACATTTTTGGATTGTCCCACATAAATACCTGCATCGGAGGCTCCGTACACATCGCAATTTTCAATCAAAACACCATCGCAGGTTACAGGATAAAGTCCGTAAGCACCGTTGGTAATTTTTGGACCTTGAGTCCAGCCAACCCTCACATTTCTAACAACCAGGTTTTTAGAATTTTGGATTTTTATCGCATCACCTTTTGCATCTTCAACGGCAAAGCCTTCGAGGGTGCAATTTTCAGCTTTTATACCTAAACCTTGGGGTCCTTCGGATTGATTAGCAAAGCTTAGAATGGTTTTATCGGGGCCTTTACCTTTGATGGTAACGTTTGCCACACCTTCCATTGTAAGACCTCGGGTGAAGTTAAACTTCCCTTCCGGCAATTCGATTACATCGCCTGGTTTAGCATTAATAAATTTCTCTTGAATTTCTTTGTATACGGCATCATCGGTTGCGGAAGAGTTGCCACAGGAAGTAATTTGGAAAGCTAAAAATGCAGAGGCTGCCAGGTACAGGAGTTTTTTCATGAGGATAAATGAGTTGGGTGGACGAAAATAAGCATATTTCTTTAGAATATTATGGTGTTGAAAAATACCTTACCGGGCAGAGGCCATAAAATCTTCAATATGATCGGCTTCAATTGGAATTTGCTCCATTAAATCGACCGGTTTTCCCAGTGTCACCAAAATATTATTTTCTATTCGAATTCCCAGGTTTTCCTCCTTGATATAGATTCCGGGTTCACAGGTAAACACCATACCGGGTTGAATTGGGGCAAAACGATCACCTATATCATGCACATCCAAGCCAAGAAAATGACCGATACCGTGAGGGTAATATTTAAAAAAGGCAGGTCGTTCGGGGCTGGCATTTTTCACATCGTTGGTGGTTATAAGCCCTAACGACAGCAGTTCATCCTGTATCATTAATCCGGCGGCCTTTCTCAAATCATCCAAGGCTTTACCGGGAACCATCAGATCTTTTATTTGGCGGTGCACTTTTAGCACCGAATTATACACCTCTTTTTGACGTTTTGTAAATTTCCCGTTTACCGGAATACAACGAGTTAAATCGGCGTTGTAATTGGCGTAGTTTGCACCAAAATCCATCAGAATCACATCCCCATCCAGACAAGGCTTATTGTTTTCGATATAATGTAAAACACAAGCACTACCGCCGGAAGCAATAATTGGTTCATAAGCATGGCCGGTTGCCCGATTGCGGATAAATTCATGGATTATTTCGGCTTCAACTTCATATTCCATCACGCCAGGTTTCACAAACTTCATAACCCTTTGGAAGGCTTTATCAGTGATATCGATGGCTTTACGCAACAGATCCACTTCAATTGAAGATTTGATAGCTCTGAGTTCGGCCATGATAGGGCCAGAGCGATGGTAATTATGTAGAGGAAATTTGGCTTTTAATTCATTGGCGAAACGTAAATCTTTGTAAGGAACCATCCAGCCGGAGCGATCATTTTCATTGAGATTCAGATACACATTTTCGGCATGATTCAGAACATAACTCAGAATGGATTCAAAACTTTCTACCCAAACCACTTTTCGGATACCAGAGGCCTGGGTTGCCTCGGCTTTTGAATATTTATGACCTTCCCAGGTTGCCAAATGCTCGTTGGTTTCAACTACAAACAATACCTCCCTGTAATCGTGATTAGGGCAATCCGGTGCCAAAATAAGGATGGATTTTTCCTGATCAATTCCTGTTAGATAGAAAAAGTCGGAGTTTTGTCTAAATGGATAAACTGCATCACCATTCAAGGGCATTTGATCATTGGAATGAAAAATGGCCACCGAATTGGATTTCAATCGGTTTTTGTAGCGTTGACGATTTTCAACAAATAAATCCGGAGATATGGAAGTATACTTCATGCTTAAGTTTGGTCAAAGGTAAAATTTTGACCTGGTTACCAATTAAAAATACAGAATTTCCTATTTCACATGCACCACCTTTCTGCTAAGCATGTGGGTGGGAGAAGAAATCATGATGCCATACACGCCCGGAGTTAATCCCAATTCAGAGGCATTAAGACCAATGGAATGTTCACCCGGATTCAGTTCGGCTTGTAGCAAGAGTTTATTTTTCTCATCCATGCCGCACAGTTCAATTCGAATTTGTTGACGTTCAGCCAGGGTAAATTTCATTTCGGCATTCCGGCTAAATGGATTTGGGAAAATAGACACTTCGGAAATAGGGCCGGCTGAAACCGGTAATTTATGAATGGACGTATTAGAGGTAGAATCGGCATCTTTGAATATGGTAAAATGATCGATAATTTCGCCATAAGCATTCAGGTGCCTACCATCGAGGCGATTATCGTTGATATCCATTACAAAGGAACCAACGCAGGTATCACAGCCATAACCGACGTACATGGCGGGATGGTTTAAAGGAGCAGAATCGTCGCTGCTTCCGGAATTACCACAAACCACATACACGGTACCCCGATTAGCATTAGAACCTAAGGTGTGCTTATGATAGGCCTGGTCTTGGTCTTCCCTTCCTGAACCGGCATCCAAAACCATAGTTTCCGGATTAAACGAAGGCAGATCTGAATAAAACCCTTGGAGCAAGTAAGAACGTTCATAAACATGACTATGCCCGCAGACAATCAAATCCACACCATATTGTTCCAAAATAGGGGTAATATTTTCTCTCATGGCTTTCATGTAAACTTCCCAAAACGCATCGGCATCGTGACTGCCGGCTGTGTAGGGTGGTTGATGGAAATAAGCAATTACCCAAGGTTTGGTATTTGCCTGCAAATCGGCGTGCAGCCATTGCGTAAAGGGAGAAGAAGAAAAACCGGAAAGTAAATTAACACCAATCCAGTCATCAGAAGGAACAAACAAAGAGCCAATTTCCGAATTAAGGGAGAGGAAGTGAGCATTTCCATAATCATACGAATAGTATAATTCATGGCCTGAAGCAACACCGCCGCTTTCTCCATTTCTAGGCACTTCGGCCAAATCAAAATAGGGGCCGCTATGTTCGAGGGGAGGTTGAGCATTAGTAACCGGTGAAACAGAATTGTAATCGTGGTTTCCGGGAGAAGGCATAAAAGGAAGGAAATTAAAAATGCTATCATACCCATTAACCGGATCAAAAACCTTGTTTTGAAATTCTTCGTCAGTGCCATCGTCATAAGCATTATCTCCCATCCAAATCCAAAGGTCTGTTTCTGCTGCTCCCGGATATTTCATGTAAGCCCGATGGCATTTACCTTGTTTATCGTTGCCCTTTCCAAAATCGCCGATTCCCCAAACTCTTATTGGTTCAACTGTACCTGGTGTTGGCCAGGTTTTAAACCGGTGCAAACTATCCCCACCTTCAACAATGGCTCCGGCTGAATCAGCAATAGCATAAAAATAGGTTGTTGATGGCTGCAAACCCGATATTGTTACTATGTGATTGGTGGCAGTGCCGGGTACAGATGCAGAACTAGACAAATCGGCGGGACTTAACCCATATTTAACATTGGAAGAAGTGGCCGAATCGCTTCGCCACATCACTTTGATGCTATTCCAATTCGGACTTTGCAGGTAAGGTCCGCGGATAATGGATTGAGAATAAAGAGTTGAGCTGGCAACCAAGGCCAAAAGGGTAAACAGTTTTTTCATGCCACAGGAATGGTCAAATATAGAAAATGATCGGCAATTGAGTTAAAGAGAATATAAAGTTTTTGGTATAAATTTCAGTTGACATCCGTATAAAAATGCCGGATGAAGGGCCACCCGGTTGCGTGGAGACTAAAATATGCCTTACTTTGCACCAATCAGAAAACATGTCAAAAAGACCAACCATATTAGTTACCAATGATGATGGCATAACTGCACCTGGAATTCGAGCTTTGGTTGAAGCCATGAAAGAAATTGGAGAGGTAGTGGTAGTTGCGCCGGATAGTCCACAAAGTGCTATGGGTCACGCCATTACTATTAGCAAACCTCTTCGATTGTATAAAACCGAAATCCATGGTGAAGTTTTGGGTTACCAATGCAGCGGCACACCGGTCGACTGTGTTAAACTGGCTGTTAACCAAATTTTACACAAAGCACCCGATTTGTGCGTAAGCGGAATCAATCACGGAAGCAATTCTTCCATCAATATTATTTATTCCGGAACCATGAGTGCCGCCATGGAAGGAGGAATTGAAGGAATTCCAAGCATTGGCTTTTCTCTCCTGAATTATGCTCACGATGCCGATTTTTCCGCGTCCAAAGAAGTGGCCAAACGAGTGGTTCAACAGGTCCTAAAAAACGGTATGCCTAAAGACACCTTGCTCAATGTAAACATCCCAAATCTACCTTGGGAGCAAGTAAAAGGCATGAAAATTTGCAGACAAGCCCGGGCCAAATGGAAAGAAGAATTTGACGAACGAAAAGATCCCACCGGCCGACCTTATTTCTGGCTTACCGGTAAATTTATCAATATGGACAAAGGGGAGGATACCGACGAATGGGCCCTCGAAAATGGCTATGTTTCCATTGTTCCAGTTCAGTTTGACCTGACTGCCCACCATGCAGTTTCAACACTCAATCAATGGGATTTTGATGAAAAATAAATTCGAGTTTAAACGAGATTCAAAACTAACCGGCTTTATTCTAGGACTTCTGTTTCCGCCGGTTTTCATGTTTCTGTATTGGTTGTTCCTTCTGCAAAACAAGGTTCCCGATTTGGTCATTTCCCGATTGTACTACGAAAACCAATTAGCTCCTTTCATTGGATTAGCCCAAATTGCCAACGCCGGATTGTTTTTCTATTTTATTAAAAAATGGGACGCCGATGAAAGTGGCAAAGGAGTCATTTTTGCCATGCTTTTTTATGGGGCTATTATTTTGTATTTAAAACTGGATACTATTGGATCTTAGGACTTTACACAAGGAAACGGGAATATTTGCAGGCTTCACCCGCCGAGGTTTTCGGCCCGAAATTGGCAACTGAATTAATTTCACCGAAGACAGGCTGCAAGCTCAATTCTACAAGCCTTTTTCTTGTCAATTCTGAATAATTCTCGACTACTTCCTGACAAGGAATCCTAGAATTTTGAATTATTATTGAATTCTTGGACGGATAAATAGTTTTTGGCGGGCCCCCTTCCGCCCAAAAGTTGGTTTCAAATCCGGGAATTCTGCAAGGGCGTTCGGGTCACGCTATCGGCTGTAGTCCTCGGCCCACTTGGCTAACGCCGCGTGCGCCTGTGGGCTACTTGCCTCTATCGTTGCCCGAGGTGCGAGTCCAACTTAAGGCAATTTTGAAAAGCTTTTCCTAGGTTTAACCCAAATTCCAAACGAAGTTAAACTTCTTTTGGAATTTGGGTTAAAATGATCATTGAAAGTTTGATTATGCAACCTTCAGGCAAACTACCATTTTGTTTCGCGGTCAAAAACCTCCTTCGAAGCATTTTCACCATTTTTGAAATAGTAAATTCCACCCCAATTCCATTTCACCTTTTGGTATTCATTCACGTTGGTAGGACCTCTATTCACAATAACCCTAGTAATGGTTTTATTCGCTTCCTGAATAAGATCTTCCGAAACACCTTCCGGGTATTTTTTATACAACTCGGCCATATAATCGGCCTTGGTCTTTACTTCAGGCGCCGCCGAAACTTGTCCGTTCTTTGCTGAATATTCAGCTTCCAATTTAGCTCTTAATTCCTTTTCGATTTGAGCTTGTTTATCCAAGGCGTCTTGCTTTGCCATTTCCTTGGCTTTTTTCTCAAATTCTTTCTTTGCCTGAAACTCTGATGCTGCCTGCCATTGTTCCTCATTGCGTTTCAAACGATCCTCGTTGCGTTGAGCCTTTTCTTTGGCATCTATTTCTTTATGCTCTGCAGCCAATCGTGCTGCTTCTTCTTTTCTCTGACGCTCCAGTTCCATTTGCCTTTCCTTCTCAGCCATTTGGGCATTTTTGGCTGAATCTCGTTTACTTGTATCGAATGCTAGCTGATCTGCTCTTCGTTTTTGATTTGCTTCCCGTTCCGCAGTAGATTTTTCAATGAAAGTTTGTTTGGCTGCTGCATTTGCTTCCACTTGCGCATTTCTTGTCGAATCTTTATTTTCTTTTACTTCCTTCCTGTAATCCTGAGTCTTTTGATCAGCTTGAGCCTTAGCTTCCTGGTACTCTTTCAATTTCCTTTCCTTTTCGGCAGCATTGGCAGCCCTAACTGAATCTCTTATTCTAGCTTCATTAGCCAGTTGATTTTCCCTTTGTTGCTTTTCCATTGCCTTTTCAGCTTCTGAAATTTCTTTTGACAGTTGCTTTTGGCTATTAAAGGTTTGCAGGGCCGCATTTCTATTGGAATCCCTTTCTGCTTTTTGCTCCTGGCGGTATTGGTTGGTATTTTGTTTTAGGCTTTCCAATGCAACTTGGTGTTCTTCCTTCTGTCTGGCCTTTTCATTGGCTTGTGCAGTCCGAACGGAATCCTTTATTCTGGCTTCCCTTGCCAATTGTTCTTCCCTTTGTTGCTTTTCCAAAGCTTTTTCAGCTTCCGATTTCTCTTTAGATATTTGCTTTTGGTTGTTAAATGTTTCTACTTGTGCTGTTCGGGTGGCATCCTTTTCACTTTTCTGTTGTTCCCTGTACTGATTGGTAGTTTGTTTTAGATTTTCAAGGTTTTTTTGATGCTCTAATTGTTGGCGATTCTTCTCATTTGCTTGTGCCGTACGCACCGAATCTTTAATTCTGGTTTCATTGGCCAATTGGTTTTCGCGTTTCAGTTGAAGCTCGGTTTTAGTTGCCAATGCCTTTTCTTGCGACAATTGCTTATCTGCCTCAAATTCAGTTTTTTGAGCGGTGCGGATGCTATCTTTTAAACTTCTCTGGGTTTCTCTGTAATTGGCTGTTGTGGCCAGTAATTCTTCCTTTTTACGCTGATATTCAGCCATTCTTGCATCCTTTTCCGATTGGGATTTTAGTTTAGCATTTTCCCTTTCTGCCATTTCTTCCTCTTTCAATTTGGCATTCTTCTCCTCCTGCATTTTGGTTTCCAATTCTTTACGAATTTTTCGTTCCAACTCAGCCCTTAACGCTTCCTCAGCCTTTCTATTCTCTTCCGCGGTGGTACTTTCTACAAAAACCTCATTTTGCAAAGCCGTTCTTTCTTCGTTCGCCTCATCTGCTTTGGCTTTTTTTGCTTTCTGTTGTTCAAGGAATTGACGTTCCTTTTCCTGTTCTTCTTTTCTTCTGTTTTCTGCTTCTTCTCTGGCTTTTTGAAGAGCAGCCAATCTTGCTTCTTCTTCTTGTTTTCTTTTTTCTTCAGCTTTAATTTTCCTTGCCTGAGCCTCATCCCAAGCTTGCTGTTGGCGAATCTTCATTTCTTCAGCCGGGGTAAGTCCGGGGGATGGTTTAGAAATAACCGTTGGACTTGCTAACCTTGTATCACCTTCCTGACTTGCCTTTTGAGCAGCGGCTTCCTTGGCTTGTTGTTGAGCTTTTAATCTTTTTTCGGCTTCCAAAGCTTTTCGATCAGCTTCTTCCTGAGCAATTTGCCAAGCTTTATCGGCTTGTTCCTTTTCCAACCTTGCTTTATTCTCTGCGGCTAGTCTTTTATCCTCTTCTTCCTTGGCCTGTGCAGCAGCAATTGCTTTTTTCCGGGCTTCTTCCTGTCTTTTACTTTCCTCTGCTTGGGCTTGAGCGGCTATCAAAGCTTGTTTTTGGGCTTCTTCCTTAGCCAATTGCTCTGATTTAGCCTTTTCTTGCAACAAAAGTTCAGCTTTTTGAGCATTCTCTGCTGCCAGGCGCTTATCTTCTTCCTCTTTAGCTTTGGCAGCTTCTATTGCCCGCTTTTTGGCCTCTTCTTTCGCCTTTTGTTCAGCTTCTTTTTGATTTTTTGCATCTGCTTCTTCTTTGGCTTTAGCTAGTTGAGCATTTTTTTTCTCCTGTTTAGCCTTTTGCAATGCCTCTTCTTTGGCAGCAGCCTCAAGTTCAGCTTTGGCTTTTGCCTCAGCAGCCAGTCGCTTTTCCTCTTCGGCTTTAGCTTTAGCAATTGCTTCTGATTTGGCCTTTTCTTCTGAGGCTTTTAAGGCTGCTTCTGCTTCAGCCTTAGCTTTGGCTTCGGCCGCTAGTCTTTTTACTTCTTCTGCTTGGGCTTTGGCGGCGGCTTCTGCCTTGGCCTTTTCCTCAGCAGCTTTTTTTGCAGCTTCTGCTTTTGCGGCAGCTTCTGCTTCCGCTTTGGCTTTGGCCTCAGCTTCGGTTTTTGCTTTGGCTTCGGCTGCTAGTCTTTTTTCTTCCTCTGCTTTGGCTTTGGCAGCGGCTTCTGCCTTGGCCTTTTCTTCCGCGGCTTTTTTTGCAGCTTCTGCTTTGGCAGCTGCTTCTGCATCCGCTTTGGCTTTGGCCTCTGCTTCGGCTTTTGCTTTGGCTTCGGCAACTAGTCTTTTTTCTTCATCTGCTTGGGCTTTGGCGGCGGCTTCTGCCTTGGCCTTTTCCTCAGCAGCTTTTTTTGCAGCTTCTGCTTTGGCAGCTGCTTCTGCCTCCGCTTTAGCTTTAGCCTCTGCATCGGCTTTGGCTTTGGCTTCTGCTGCTAGTCTTTTTTCTTCCTCTGCTTTTGCCTTTGCAGCTGCTGCTTCTTTTTTCTTTGCCTCTTCCAAAGCCTTTTTTTCGGCTTGAGCCTTGGCTGCAGCTTCGGCTTCCTTCTTATCTACCTCACTTTCAGCAGCTTTCTCTAGCTCTTCCTGCTTCTTTTGAAATTGCATGCTATAATCCAAGTCGTAGTTAAAATCCTGGGTTTTATTATCCCAACTAATTTTAGCAACAGGGTTGTTATAAATGGCTACACTTGTATTATCCTGTGGCTTAAACAATTCCACCACAAAAGAAAAGTCTGAAGTTCGAGCGGTACTATCATCGGGAATATTGGTTATGAATTGCAACTTTTTGGTTACATAACCCTCTTTGGAGAACTCAACAATATATTCAGTATTCAGAGCCAGCTTGTACAACAACTTCCCTGTTTCGGTGGTGGTAAATTCGTCTTCTACCTTGCCTTTTTCAATGTATTTAACTGTAACACCGGCAAGATTCTTTTTGCCATCCTTTACAACTCCCTTTATATCCAAACCTTGACCCCATGTTTGTAAGTAAAAGAACAAAAGGAACAAGGATGTTAAGAATTTCAGCCTACGTTTGTGCTGCATCGATTTTCGATTTCAAATAAAAGTTTACAAATATCGTCCAATTCAAATTAGAAACCAAAATTGGCCAGCCTTTTACAAAATATTCCCACTTTAAGTTACTGGGAAAGTCAAAATTTGCTCTTTAATCCGGACATTTTGGTGATTGGAGCAGGAATAGTCGGATTAAATGCCGCCTATCATGCCAGGTTAAGATTTCCAAAGGCAAAGATTCTGGTTTTAGAACGTGGGCTTTTACCTATGGGTGCTAGTACCAAAAATGCAGGATTTGCTTGTTTTGGAAGTGCCGGAGAACTTTTAGACGACCTTGAAAACCAGTCGGAAACCGAGGTATTTGAATTGGTAAAAAACAGGTATGAAGGACTACTTTTACTTCGAGAAACTTTGGGGGATCAAGCCATGGAATTTAGTCCTTGTGGCGGATATGAACTTTTTTTACCCGAAGAAGCTGAGCATTTTCGAAATTGCTATTCCAAATTAGAATACCTAAATAATCAATTAGCTGGCATTCATGGTCAAGAAAACACCTATTCTGAACCCAGCTATAAAATTGATCAATTTGGATTCAAGCAAGTACAATCCATCCTCTTTAACCGTTTAGAAGGCTCTATTCATACAGGTAAAACCATGGTGGCCTTATGGAAAAAATGTATTGAATCCAACATTATGGTATTGAATGGATTTGAATGCTTAGAACTCATTTCATCCAAGTCAGGATATGAAATAAAACTCCAACAAGGATTAAGCATTCATGCTGAACAGGTTGTGGTAGCAACAAATGCCTTTGGCAAACAATTAATTCCGGAATTAGAAATTCAACCCGGAAGAGCCCAGGTATTAATAACTTCACCAATTGAAAATTTGCCTTTTTCAGGCACCTTCCATTTTGACCGGGGCTATTATTATTTCCGAAATGTAGGAAACCGGGTGTTGTTTGGAGGAGGAAGGAATTTGGACTTTGAAGGAGAACAAAGCTATGACTTTCAGCTAAGCGCTATTATTCAAAACCAATTAGAAGAATATTTGCACCAAGTTATCCTTCCCGGAAAAAACTTCGAAATCGAACAGCGATGGAGTGGAATAATGGGATTAGGTCCGAACAAAGGCACCATTTTGAAAAAGCTAGAAACGGGTTTAGTGGTTGCCGTTCGAATGGGAGGAATG
Organism: Bacteroidia bacterium; assembly: GCA_019695265.1. Classification (NCBI taxonomy): domain Bacteria; kingdom Pseudomonadati; phylum Bacteroidota; class Bacteroidia; species Bacteroidia bacterium. Next base: position 44,414 of record JAIBAJ010000001.1, read on the forward strand.
GGTGTTGCCCTGGGAAGCCTGGTTGGTAAAAAAGCTTCTGAACTTTTGAATTAGTTTTCCTTCTTGATGTGTAATTTCTCCAAATCCACATCTTCTTCTTCATCGTAATACTGTAACCATGGATCTTCAAAGGTTTTCCGGGTATTGGCTTTGTCGATACTTAATAACATGGACGGAAGAATAAACAAATTGGAAAACATGGCCACAACCAAAGTGAAAGAAGTTAGAATACCCAAGGCCTTGGTTCCCCCAAAAGTGGAAAAACTAAAAATCCCAAAACCGCAAAACAAAACAACGGAGGTATAAATAATACCAATACTTGCTTCCTTCAAGGCTGCATTTACGGCCTTTTTAATATTCCAGTCGTGGTTTTTCAATTCTTGTCTGTATTTAGCTAAAAAGTGAATAGTATTATCAACTGCAATACCAAAAGCAATACTAAAAACCAAAATGGTAGAAGGTTTTATAGCGATATCCGCCATTCCCATAATTGCTGCGGTTAATACAAGCGGAATCAAATTGGGGACCAGGCATACAAATACCATTTGAAAATTCGAGAACATTCCTGCCATCAGCAATGCAGTTAATACCAAGGCCCAAAACAAGCTTGAGTATAAATCATCAATTAAATAGTCAGTTCCTTTTAAAAAAACAATACTGGTACCTGTCATTGTAACCTCGTACTTTTTAGGATCAAAAATGCTATCGATTTTCGGCCTTAATTCCTTCTTTATCCTATGCAATTCCAATGTTCCGATATCCTTCATATGAGCACTCACTCTTGTAACCTGCCTATTGCTATCGATAAAGCTTTTCAGCATGTTTTGCTTTTGTTTTCCAACCTGAACATATTGCAAAATAAACACTTGCTCCTGGCTTGAAGGCAAACTATACATCGTACTATCTCCATAGTAAAAGCCTTGTTTTGAAAACTTCAATACTTCATTAATGGACAAAGGCCGGGCAAACTCTTTATACTTAGCTAACTCCTCTTGCAACTTCTCCAGTTTTCTAAAAACGGAGGCATTCATAACTCCCCTTTTACGTTTGGTATCCACACTAATTTCAAAGGGCATCACTCCGTGATAATTCTCTTCAAAATAGTGCAAATCGGTTAATACCCGGTGATCTTGCGGTAAATCATCCACGATATTGCCCGTGGTTTTTATTTTTGAAATATAGTAACCACCTAGTCCAACCAAGATAAAAGAAGCAATGTAAATGAGGTTGCGATGAAAATGGATGATATAACTGATCCATTCTACCAGGGTATTGGTGTATTTGCTTTCCAAATGATCGGTATCCTTGCTGGATGGAGCAGGCAAATAGCTTAGCACAATGGGCATCAACGTTATACTATGCACATATAAAATCATAATTGCAATCGTACTTATCACCCCAAATTCCATAATTACCTGACTTTCAGTAAAGGCAAATGTTACAAAGCCGGCTGCAGTGGTTGCATTGGTCAAAAAAGTTGAATTCCCTACTTTGTGAATAACTCGCATAAGGGCTTTAACCTTGTTACCATGTGATTTAAATTCAAAATGATACTTATTGAGAATGAAAACACAGTTTGGAACACCTAATACAATCAATAGCGTAGGAACAATAGCAGTGAGAACCGAAATTTTATATCCGAATAAAACATTAAGTCCCATGCACCAAATTACCCCAATGCCTACAGTAAGCATGGAATAAAAAACCACACTGAACGATCGGAAGAAGAAATACATAATTAAGGCCAATGCCAAAGCAGCCAAAATCATGAAAACCCTTAATTCGCGCTGAACCAATACCGAAAGCACTGTTCGAATGTATGGCAAACCCGAATAGTGTACTTCCATGCCTGAAGTTTGACCATAGCTATCTCCAATTTCTTGAACACGTTCTATAAAATCATTTCTTCCTTTACTATCCAATAATTTCCTATTCATGGTTACCGCCATCATGTAACTATGAGTTTCAGGATTGTACAGAATATCGCGGTAAAATGGTAAAGACAAAACAAGGTTCTTAACCGAATCCAATTCCACCTGACTATCCGGACGTTTAGTAAAGATAGGCTTAAACTCAAACTTCTTCAATGAGTCGTTTCGAACCAGGTTATAAACACTGGCAACGCTCACCACCCCTTCCACACCATTCAAATTCTTTAATTCCTGGCTTAAATCATACCATTTCTGAAAATGATCCAATCGGAACATGTTGGAATCGGAAATACCAATAACAAATACATTTCCATCTTCACCAAAGGTTTTCTTAAACCGTTCATATTCTATGTAAGTAGTATCGTCGGTTGGGAGCAATTTGGCAAAATCATACCGAATTTCATTTTTTGAGGCAAGCCAACCAAACCAAACCGTGATGGCCATGGTTACCACCAAAATAACTAATCGTTTTCGCAATAGAAACCTTCCTATAACCTGCCACATGGTATCATAAATGGAGCGCGAAGGTAGTGGAATATATGTTCTAACCAGCTAACTTGGTTCCTATTCACCTTGGATTAACAAAACAGGCAGAAAGTTTAATATACCTTTCACCTAATTTATACTTCCTTAACAGTCAATCCACTATACATTTTCATGCCGGTAAACAGACTTATCCTTCCTTAGGATTAGCAGGACCATCCAGGAGAAGCTGATAAAAAACCAAATCCAACCATTTCCCAAATTTGTATCCCACCTGTTTGAAATGTGCCACCGGTTCAAAACCAAACTTCCGATGTAAGGCTATGCTAACCAGATTTTCGGCATCAATTCCGGCCACTAAGGTATGTACTTCGTTTTTTTGAGCCTCCTGAATAAGTTTGGAATACAATTCAATCCCTATTCCTTTTCCTTGATGAAGAGGATGCACATAAACCGAACTCTCCATAGTATATTGGTAGGCTGCCCAAGCTCTGAATGGGCCATACGAAGCAAAACCTACTACCCTACCTTGTTCCAAAGCCACCAATACCGGATGCCCCAATCTACATTTCTCTTCCCACCATTGCCTTCGCATTTCCAGGCTATGTGCCTGATAGTTATATACCGCAGTTGTATTTAAAATGGCATGGTTGTAAATCTCTAAAATACCTTCTAAATCCTGCCCTTGTGCAAATTGTATCTCCATGACTTTTAATGCCCAAAACTAAACATATTTCTATGGAAATAGTATTCCTTACAACCTGAGTTTTAGCAACTTTTCCTTTTCCCAAAAACCCCAAAAAATTAATGTGTGTTAAACTACCAATGTTATTTGAGAAATAGGCAAAAAACATTTGTTAAATAGCAATGGCAAATGCCGATGCAAATTTTTATAATAAACCTTCCTATTTTTGGAACAAGTGCTCATTTTATGGTGCTAAGGTTTCATAAAAATCCTGGCACCTCATGCATTTGGGTTTAAGAATGCCTTTACTTTGCTAACGAAATGTCTACCCTCAAAAAACTATTTTCCGATACAGCTATTTATGGTGTTAGCAGCATTGTAGGGCGGATGTTGAGTTACCTGCTTACCCCGCTTTACACCTACAACCTGATACCTAAGGAATATGGGGTAGTAACCGAAATGTATGCCTACTCTTCATTTCTGAGCATTTTATTAACCTATGGCATGGAAACGGCCTTTTTCCGGTTTTACGCAGGTGAAGACAATAAGAAATCTGTTTTTGCTACGGCCATGTTTAGCTTGCTTTCCAGTTCCCTGGTTTTTCTGGTTCTGGCTTGGTTGTTCCGATGGCCATTGGCTCATTTTCTGAATGGTTCCGGAGGAAGTGAAATGGCCGAAAACTATGCCGTTTACCTGGTTTGGTTTGCCTTGATTGTGGTAATCGACGCCATTACCTCCATTCCGTTTGCCCGCCTCCGTGCAACCAACCGTCCGGTACGATTTGCATTAATTAAGTCCCTCAACATTCTCAGCTATGTATTCTTTAACCTCTTTTTCATCTTAGGTATTCCTTACCTGAAACAACAAGGCAGTCTTCCCTGGCTTACCTCCAACCTAGGTCAATATAAGCTGGTTAATTATATCTTCATATCCAACTTGATTTCCAGTGGATTAACCCTTCTTTTACTCCTTCCAGAGCTTGGATTTTCCATTCGTGACATCGAAAAAAAAATGTGGAATCGGATGATACGCTACGCACTTCCCATTCTCATAATGGGTTTGGCAGGAATGGTCAATGAAACCTTTGATCGAGTGCTACTCAAATACCTGCTACCCTTGCCCTACGATGAAAAAATGCACCAAGTGGGTGTTTACGGCGCTTGTTACAAACTCTCCATTATCATGAGTATTTGCGTTCAAGCCTTCCGGTATGCAGCCGAGCCTTTCTTTTTTAACCGACACAAAGAAGGAGGAGGACGAAAAATTTACGCCCAGGTAATGACCTATTTTGTATTTGGCTGTAGCCTGGTTTTCCTGGGAACCATGTTGTATATGGATGCTATTCAATATTTTATTGGTCGAAATGGAAGTCAGTTTCTCGAAGGACTTCCCATTGTGCCCTACCTCCTCCTAGCCAACCTCTGTTTAGGTATTTATTACAATTTAGGTATTTGGTTTAAACTCACCGATAAAACCTTGTTTGGTTCCTATATTTCCATTTTTGGAGCCATCCTTACCTTGGTTCTAAACTTTATCCTCATTCCTTGGCTGGGTTACATGGGCGCGGCATACACCACTTTAATCTGCTATTTCAGCATGATGGTTGTTTCCTATTTTTGGGGACAGAAGTACTTTCCAATCGAATACGATTTGGGCAAATTCTTAATCATTCCAGGTTTTGCACTTGGTCTATACGCCCTAAGCATTAGTTTGCAGCCGGTTTCCATGGTATTGCAAATGTCACTCAACACCGCTTACCTACTACTTTTCCTTGGGGTTTCTTACCTAATAATTTCTAAGGATTGGTTTAAATTTGTACCCAACTTCACTTCCAACACTACCATTTCATGAAAGTTCGCATCCTAAACCGCTCTCATCATCCATTGCCTTCGTATGAAACTGCTGCTGCAGCAGGCATGGATTTACGAGCCAATTTAGATGAACCTATCGTACTTAAACCCTTAGAACGAGCCTTGGTGCCAACCGGTTTATATATGGAAATTCCGGTGGGATTTGAAGCTCAGGTGAGGCCCCGAAGCGGTTTAGCGGCCAAAAAAGGAATTACCGTTTTGAATTCTCCCGGTACCGTTGACGCCGATTACCGTGGCGAGGTGAAGGTGATTTTAGTGAATCTTTCGAACGAAAATTTCATCGTGAACGATGGGGAACGAATTGCGCAGTTGGTAATTGCGGCCCATGCTCAGGCCGAATGGGTTGAAGTAAATGAATTAAGCGAAACCGATCGGGGAGCAGGAGGATTTGGCAGTACAGGAAAATAATTTTTTGTTTCCTTTGGCGGGTCCCATTCGCAGAAATTTTGTGCCTTTTTCGAAGTATTTCCGGGCTCATGGTCGGGCTTTCGGCGTTACTCCTCGGCCCACTTGCTAGCGCCGCGTGGTCCTGTGGGGTAACTGCCTCTATCCCTACCCGACGGTACCCCTGAGCTTGGTAAACTTTAACCCACTTCAGGAACTTGAAATGTTCTATCCAAAATAGTCCTATTGGGGCTTGCACCCTCGGGCAACGATAGAGGCAAGTAGCCCACAGGACACCTACGGCTTTAGCCTAGGTGGACGAGGACTACAGCCGAAAGCGTGACCCGAACGCCAATGCATTTATGATGGGGATTTGCAAAAAGCCAGGATGGCGGAGGGGGCCCGCATAAAAACCAACTTAATCTTCAAAAAACCAACCGAATTAGTAGCCCAAATCGCCTCGTACATAAATAAGTTCCATCACCCCTTTGATGAACTTGGCCCGGTACTCGGCCAGCTTTAATTCCGCATCCATCCAGCGGGTTTCGCGGGTGTTGAGCAAAAACAGACTGCTTTCGCCGGAGTCAAACTTCATTTTCTCGGCCGACAAAAGTTGCTTACTGAGGCGGGCATTTTGCTCTGCATTGGACAATTGCTGACTAAGGATGTTCAGGTTTTTTTGAATTACCTCCAACTTCAGGTCCAATTCATTCCGTTTGGTGGTTAAATCGAGGGCATTGTTTTGGAGATTCAACTTCGCAATTTTATAATCGTTTCGGGCCGAACGAAGCAGCAAAGGCATAGCAAACTGCACCCCCCACTTGTAATTGGAGGTATTAAAGAGGGCGTTGGAAGAAGGCGAATTACCAAGAAAATTGTACTTCACGTCCAACTTGGGTTTAATCATTTCGGCTCTAAACTTTTTTTCCACCTCCAGAACTTGTTGATAGGCCTGGTACTTAGAAATTTCGGGATTCACTTGAGGTCCGGCGGCCAACAATTGCAAATATTTGGTTTTCATCCAATTATAAGTTTGTTCCAAACTATCTTCCACGGCCAAAGTGCCACGCATGGAGAATTCCTGATTGGGGGCCAACCAATTTTGAGCAAGCAGAAAATTCTCCACTTTATTCAAATCCATTTTTACGCTTTGCACTTGCAGGAGGCGGCTTTGCAGGAGAATAAAGGCTTCGACCGAATCGATTGCGGCATTTTCGCCAATTTCGGCCAAGGATTTTATGCCTTGAAAGCGTTTATCGGCCAGGTCGAGAAAGTAAGTAGAAAGACTAAGTTCCTTAAGAGTAAAAATCCAATCGAAATATGCTACAGAAGCCTGGTAGAGAAGTTCGTTCTGCAAACGGTTTTTCTCGGCATCGTAGTACTTTTCATAGCCTTTAGCTTTCAGCAATTCGGCTCGGCGCTTGTCAATGAACATTCCTTGTCCGAGGGCGGTTTCCACTCCAATAAATGGCAATCCGGCAGCGGGAGTTTTCTCTTCAGGATTGAGGTAAACCCCTTGTGAAAAGCCATAACCTGCTGAAAGGTATTGAGAAGCGAACAAAGGTTGTTTAACCTGGAGATTAAGGACTGAATAGTAGTTTTTACCATCGAAGGTTTTGTTATCGAAATCGCCCGACAAGAATGGATCGAACCCGCCTTGGGCTGAGCGTTTAGCCAAACGGCCCATTTCTCCAACATTATTGGCTTTTTGAAACAAAGGGTGATTGGACTTAACCCTTTCCAGGAATGCTTGAAAGCCGAGGTTTTCCTGAGCTTTTGTTTGAAGTGCCAGGAAGGAAAGCAGGAACAGAAGGAGTTTATTTTTCATTTTTACCCTCCTTCGAATCCAGGCTTTTGGTTTGTGGTTTATAGAATTCGGGCGGGAAACCATTGATTTTTCGCCAAATTTCGTACACTACCGGAACTTCTTTCAGTATTAATATTCCTTTTACCCCACTACCAACCTGAATAGAAACCGGCCAAGATTCACTATCCTTTTTAGCCAGCACTCGAAACTTACCATTGGGAGAAATTACCTTATCTACCGACACCACGGTAGCCTGGTAGGTACCAAAACTGATACCGGGCCAACCGCTAAACACAAAGGCCGGCCAGCCATCGAACGTAAGCTGCATGGATTGTCCTTTTTCCACTAATGGAAGATCCATGGGTTCAATATAAACCTCTACGGAATAATTACCCAGGTTAGGAACAAAGCTTACCAAGGCTTCACCTTCTTTGGTTAAATCACCAACACCTTGTTTAAAGGTACGGGTAATAAATCCATCCTGGGGGCAAAGCACATAGTAATAAGAATTTCGAATGCTATAGTTTGACAATTGGTTTTGCATTTTTGTTAATCCCGCTTCGGCATCATAGAGCGTTGATAAAGTGGAGAACTTTTCAGATTCGGCCTTCATCAGCTTTTCGTTGTATTCCTGTTTAATGGCATTCAGTTCAATGTAAGCATTGGTAAGGTCATTTTTAGAAATCATAAATTTGTTTTCAGCCTCAATTACTTTGGCATGGCTATCTTGCAATTTAGCTTTACGGTTTTCAAAATCAGTTTTTGAAATTACCCCTTTGCTCAGGAGGGATTCAAAACGTTGAAATTGTTCCGAAGTAATGGTGTAATTATTGGCGATGGAAGCATAGTTTGCACTATCGGATTTTACTTTACCCTGCATTTGGGTTACTTTGTTTTTAACCTGCTGCATTTTAAGCGGATAAGCCTTGTTGATGGCATCTATTTGCGCATCGATGGAATTAATTTTACTTTCATAGGAATGGATGGAAGATTCTTTTGAATTGACCTGAGCCTGGGTTCTTTCCACCAATTTAGGATCCATATAATCCTCTTTAATTTCTGAAATCAAGGCAATGGTATCTCCTTTTTTAAGGAAATCACCTTCCTTAATAAACCAACGTTCGATACGACCCGAAATACGGGAGGTAATGTTTTGGGGGCGATCGGTAGGATTCAAGGTGGTAACTGCACCTTCCGACTGAATGGTTTGGTTCCAAGGCAGAAAGAGGGTTATGATGGAAATTCCACCGATTGTATAAAGTATGGTTTTAATTTTCTTTGAATAGGTGTGGTTATAAATTCTATCGAGAAAACGTTTGTAAAGTCCATCGTACTTCAGGTGGGTTTGATAATCTTCCTGTTGATCTAATTCCAGCACTTGGTATAGCTTTTCCGTAGCGGTTAGAACATCATAAATGGTACGAAGCTCCACAACAATTTTCTCGACACCATTAATAATGAGAACCACCAAAATTTCAGAAGCCACAAATTGGCCGATATTAAGCAAACCCCATTGAACGAAAAGCACACCAACCAGAAGAATGAGTGAAGTAAACAATACCTTAAATAGGAGAATGCTTTTGAACTGCAATTCCAGAATTTGAAAATTTTTGGTTTTGGTTTCCAGGTAATGGCTCAATTTTTCTTCGGTTTCATGAAAAATAAAGGGAGCATCCATGGTTTTATCCTGGTTCTTTAAACCAATAAAAACATTTTGCAACCAATCAACAAACTGGTATTTTCGTTTTGATTCATTCAAGCTAGCCTCCATAGAACGTTGTCCATAGTATCGAAGCAAAAAATAATACAACACCGAAACTACAAGGGTAAAAGACAAAAAAAGAGGGCTGTATGCCGATAGAATCAGTAAACAAAAGGCGATACTTATAGCGGCAAATGAAATATCAATGAGAATTTTAGTAAGTCCTTTTTGAAGGGTTAATACATCGAAAAACTGGTTTATTTTACTTGGGATGTATTCATTGAGGTAAAGATCCGATTTAAGGTGGGCTACTTTTTCGGCAAATTTTACTCCAAAAAACACCAAAATACTTTGCTGAATGGTCTCATTTATTCTCATTTGCCAAAGCTGGAATGCAGAAACAAAAACCAGACAAAGAATAGTGAGTGTGCAGAGTAAGAACAAGGACGACGATAACTTACCGGTCATGGTATAGGTTACAACGGCTTGAATTCCGAGAGGAACCGCTACATAAAAAAGGCTTTGCAGGGCCGAAAGGAGATAAATTCGACGAATATTTGCCCGAAGGGGTTGGAGCAATTGCAGGAGTCTGTTTAATTCAATCATGGTTTGCAAAAGTACACACGGATTTGAAAATGATAGTATTGCTATCATAAATAAATGTTAATATATCATCTTTTATATATTCACTACTATTTTCTTTTAATTTTGCTGCGTTTTCAGAACCATGGAATTAGAATTGAAGGTTAGAATGAACGACAAGCTATTTGTTCGTGATCCGGAGTCTACCGAATTAGGCAGAAGGATTGTGCGCCAAGGTTTGCTTTTAATTCAGGAAATAGGTTTTGAGCAATTTACCTTTAAGAAACTGGCAACCATAATCAAAACTACGGAGGCCGGCATTTACAGGTATTTTGAAAACAAACATAAGCTTTTGGTGTATCTGGTGGATTGGTATTGGACAGTACTTCGGTATCAGATCAGGGTAAGACTAAACAACCTGGACAATGCGGAAAAGAAGTTGAAATTAGTCATTCAACTGCTGGTTGATTGGGGCACAGAACCGCTAATGGAAGACCCTATACAAAGAGGCTTGTATCATATTGCAATTTCAGAAGGAAATAAAACATATTTAACCAAGGATGTTGGATTGGACAACGGCAATCAGTTTTTCAAACCCTATAAAGACTTGTGTAAGGACATTTCGGAGATCATGCTGGAGCTCAAACCCAACTTTCCATTTGCCTTATCCTTATCCAGCACCTTGGTTGAAACTTCTCACCTCCAGAATTACTTCATGGAGAACCTACCCTCCCTCACTGATTTTGGAAAACAAAGCGATAAAACACCATTGATCCGTTATTTGGAACATTTGGTGTTTTCTGCTTTATTGAATTAAGTAAGTTTGAGGCAATAACTAGCCTTTTCTTGGGTTTGCCAACCATGAAATTATCACTTCAACCTTTTATTATATGCCTGGCCATTCAACTGTTGGCATGCATAACACCGAAAGCACAGACAATATCGGCAGAAGGGTTGAAATCTGATTTTCAGCATTTGAGACAACAATTAGAGAAAACCCATCCCGGATTGTATTTGTACACCTCCAGGGAAAGATTGGATTTTGTTTTTGACAGCTTGATGAATTCCTTCAATCAGTCACTCACCGATCAGCAGTTTTATTCCACTATTTGTGTTTTGCAGCAAGAAATAAAGGATGGTCACACCCTTTTTCTACCCGAAATAAAAGAAAGCAATGTATACCTTCCCTTTCATTTTGCATTTCAAAACAATCAACTTTATATCACCAGGAACGACAATAAGGCAATTACTATATCAACACCTGCTTTGGTCAAATCCATTAACGGAGTTCCCACCCAACAAATAATCCAGGAAATGCGAAAAAGATTAAGCAGAGATGGAAACAGTTTTGCTTATGCCGATTGGGTTATTCATACCTACTTTCGAATGTATTATCAGTTCTTTTTTGGTTCTCAACCCCAGTTTGAAGTAGAACTTGAAACCAACAAGGTTCCATCCAAAATCCTTTGCCAGGGATTGAGCATGCAACAAATCAGCACCATTCGGCAATGCGGACCGGAAAAACAACAAGAGAAAGGAATTGAAATGAACTTTTGGCCTAAGAAAGGGTATGCCTATTTAAAAATTAAGGATTTCCATTCCTCCAATTATCGCTCCACCTACCACCAACATTTTAAGAAAGAAGTCAAACAATTTTTCGATTCCGTCCGACTTCAAAGATTGGACAATGTGATTTTGGATTTACGCGACAACCAAGGTGGAGATATAAAAAACGGGGTTGAATTACTCTCCTATCTGATGACCACACCCTTTGAAATGGTTTGTAGTTACCGGAAAAAGAACTGGGGAAAGACTATTGGCCCACAGATGGGATATCACCAACCCAAAAAAAACGCCTTTCGAGGACAAGTAATAGTTTTGATTAATGGCGGAAGCTTTTCCAATTCAGTAATTGTTTCAAAAGCTATGAAAAGAGCCAACCGCGCCACTTTTATTGGGTCCGAAAGCGGAGGAAATCCATACGTATTTTCAGGATTTGCAAAAACCATTGTTTTACCTCATTCCAAAATTCAGGTTGAAATCCCAACCACGGTATTGGTATTGGACCAAAAATCCATGGATCAAACCTCCTTTACAAACGACCTTTTGGACTATCCTTGCCTTCAGGATGTGCAAACGCCAGTTTCGGATTTAGATCCTTGCATGGAAAAAGCCATTCAATTGGCAAAAGAAAAAACCAAGTAGACCATTGGCGCTCAAAAGAGTATGCTTAAATTTTGCAGACAAACCTTAGAAAAGTAAAAACCTTAATTTTGGCCGGCAATGGAACCTGAATTTGATGTGGTAGTTGTGGGAGGCGGTCCGGCAGGATGTGCAACAGTTTTGGGTCTTCATGGGAAAGGCTTCAAAGTGGCCTTGGTTGACAAGTTCAGCTTCCCTCGTGACAAGGTTTGTGGCGACGCCATTCCCGGTCCAAGTTTCCAAGCCTTGGATTTAATCAACCCGGATTGGGGCAAAAAAGTAAGAGAATTAAGCAATAGCACAGCAGTTCAATCATCCAGTGCCGTTTTTCCATTTCAAACCACCTTCAGGTATGAATGGAAGTTGTTTGCCTACAATTGCAAACGATTGGTCTTTGACGACTTTATTTTTCAGTTAGTTAAGAAGGAAACCCAAACCCAAATATTTGAAAACACCTCCATAAGTTCCATTGTTGAGGAAGAAAATCATTTGGTTTTAACCGATAAAAATGGAAATCGAATTACCACTCGATGTGTGGTAGGAAGTGATGGGGCAAAATCGGTTGTTAAGCGCTGTTTACAAAAGGAGTTGAACGAAAAAGCCGGGGTATTTGCAGCAGTCAGAGCTTATTATACCGGGATTACAGGTTGCAAGGAAGGTGAAAATGAATTTCATTATATACCCGGTGTGGATGGGTATTTTTGGATATTTCCATTACCGCAAGGTTGGTATAATGTAGGCTTTGGATTATTAAATAAGAAAGGAAAATCAGCAGAAAGTCCAATCAATGTGAGGAAAAAACTGGAAGAAATTATTCAATTACCTACATTTAAAGAACGATTTGCAAAGGCGGAAATTCAAGGAGCAGTAAACGGACATGGTTTGCCCTTATGGACTAAGAAACAATCCATTTCAGGCAATCGCTTTCTGTTGACCGGTGATGCTGCCAATTTAATTGACCCCCTTCAAGGACATGGCATTGACAAAGCGATTTGGAGTGGATATTTTGCTTCCAAACATATTCAAAAGTGCATGGAATTGAATAGATTTGATAGTGCATTTATGCAGAATTATGACCATAAAATCAACCAAACTCTGGGTAAGGAACTCAGACGCAATTACTTTTTTTATTGGATTTTAATTCATTTCCCGGTTCTGTTCAAACTAATTTCATGGCTCAAACCACCACAATGGGTAGTGAATTGGTTCATTAGGTTTTTCAAAATTTAATTCTACCTAAAGATTGCCAAAAAGTCAAATGACGAATCGGCTAGATTTTAAAATACGTTTTATGCGGGCCCCCTCCGCCTTACCCTAACTTTGCTAAACCCCAAAATGCTTGCATGGGCGTTCGGGTCACGCTTTCGGCTGTAGTCCAAGCCCACTCCGCTAAACGCTGCGTTGGCTTGGAGCTACTTGCCTCTATCGTTGCCCGATGCGAAACCTCAACCGGTAGTTTCTAACCCAACTTGTCTTTGTAACACCAATGTTATTTAAACCCAAAATTCTGCATTAGAAATCGTGATGAGGCTTTCAAATACAACAAAGACAGGGGCTTCAAGGTAATTTTTGGGTAAAGAAATAGTGAACTATTTTGAAAATCACAGTGGTAACTGCCGATGCAAACACTGTTTAGGCAATATATTTCAAAGTATCCATGCACTAATCCGGATTTACAAACAGTTCAAGTGCCTAAAAGAGCAAAGAGTCGCTAGGCTTAATTTAATCCCGGAAGCAAACTTCCCAAAAAAAGCCCCGGATTATCCGAGGCTTTTTTGGAGTACTTTCTTTCTAAAATCAATCCATTCATTTTTGGAATTCGATTGATGGAACAATCGGCTATAAATCCGGGATATCGAACGTCCATTGTGCGTAGAACATTCTTCCAATGTAAGGACCACCATAAATTTCTTTGTGAAGGTTGTTTAGGATATTGGAAGCGCCCAAACGAATGGTAGAAAAGTATTTTGGAAACTCATAATTCACTTGAACATCAACTAAATTATAGGCGGCAACTTGTCCATCGCCAAATGAAGATTGCCACAAATAAGTATCAACCCATTGCCAATTCACGCCAAAGCCAAAGTTCTTAATCACCTTTCTTCCTTTAATTCCTGCATTTACTTTATGTTTAGCGGTATTAAAACCAGGCAAAATTGGATCGGTTAATTTGCTATCGTCCAAACTTGCAAAGGTATAGTTGGCTGAAAACACATATTTATTAGTAAGGTAGTAAGCCAAACCAATAGAACCGCCGTAGGTCATCACATCTTGGTCGGCATTCACAGCGATTTGGTATACCTGATAAGTTTTATTTGCTGAAGTATTGGTTAAAATGGCATCAACACCGCTTTCTTCTCCGGCAACTGCTCCATGCAAAGGCTCAACCACTCGAATATTTCCGATAAATCCTCTGTATCGACTAACGTAACCGCTCAAATCAACATACAATCGTTTAAACCAAATTCCTCGGTATCCGGCTTCCACTGTTTGAATTTGTTCAGGACGCAAAGGTTTCAACTGTATTGGTTGAAGCAAACTTGGCTGAATGGAGCCTATATAGTTTCCATTGGCATCGGTAGAATCGTATTGAGCTTGAAATGCTTTCACCGATTCAAGGGTATAGAGGTTGTTATATCCATTCAAATTCCCCGGCAAATAGATAGGACCCAAATCCAAACCTATGTATTGATTTTGGAGGGTTGGCATCCGGAAAGCTTGTTGTGCACTAACTCGGAAAACATGACCGGATTTGGTAGTCCACATAATGGCAAACCTTGGAGAAAACTGCGGTTTAAAATTGGTATTTTTATCTACCCTTCCGGAAGCCATTAATTTCAATTTCTTATCAAAAAAGCTCTTACTTAATTGTAAAAATGCCCCATATTCATAGTTATTTATCCGGGTAAATTTGGCTTTGGTATCCGGAGCTCCATCAGGTAAGGTATCGGCCGAATTAATTAAAGTATCAGTAAAAATGGTACCGTAGCTTTGGGGTCCATAGCGTCTGAAGGAACCGCCTACCATAGCTTCCATAAAATTAATTGGAAGGCTGTATTGCAAATCAAGGTGTTGGATGGAAGAATTATCAATGAATTTGGAGCCTTTTTGCAAATTGCCGCTGCTAACAATGGAATTTCTTAAGGTTTCGAATTCGGAGGTTCCGGGTTGGTAGAAAGCTTCTTGGTAAGCAACTTGGGTGGCATAAGCAGTAGCTTTCTCTACATCTTCCACACTGGCATTATCATCGAAATCGTTGGTTAGAGGGCGCAAGGTATCAACATAAGCAGAGATATACTTAGACACCCAACGTTTGATTCCTTCTTTTGATAAATTTATTCCGGTAAAAACGATATCGTAGGAATCTCCTGCATTTTCGAAAGTGGTATAAGCTCTTACCAGTAAGCGTTTACTTTGAAATTCGATCTTATGTTGTTGGAAAAGAATGTTATTAATGCTGTAACGGTTTGTACCTTGATAAATCGCTGTTCCATTACCTAGCTTATAATCATAACTCAGTATCATATCAGGCTTAATTTTATAGGATAAATTCACTCCTACCTTAATACTGTTCACATTGGTTTTTGCCAGATCGGTTTCCATATAGCCAGGGGTTCGAATTTCTCGTTGATTTAGGCCTTGATAAGTAACCGGATTAAAATTCAGGTAATTGTTCAATGCAATAAAATCCTGAACTTCCTGTGGGGTGTTATTGATGGTGTCGTATTGTTGCTTTTCGAGAATGGAAGCCAGGTTTTGGGTAACATTTAGTTTACCATATTTATTGACAGTGGTATCGGTAGCTCTCCAGTCGTCTGCTCTCATGAAGGAACCGGTTACTTTAAATGCAAATTTTTTGTTTTTGCCAATAACCTTTGCATATCTGAATTGACCTTCAGCCATGTTTCTGCTTCCACCTTTTAGTTGTAGAGAAAGCCCTTGGTAATCGAATGGGCTTTTAGTTTTCATACTCACTACTCCTTGCATTGCATTAGGGCCATATAGTGCTGATGCCGGACCTGTGATTACCTCTACACTTTGCAAATCGAGGTCATTAGCACCAACCAGGTTACCGATTGCGAAATTTAAGCCTGGAGCCTGGTTATCCATACCATCCACCATTTGAACCACCCTAACCGGTGCAGAAGTATTAAATCCGCGCATATTAATTGCCTTAAATCCCATGGATGATGTAGCTATATCAACTCCCTGAATATTGGAAAGTCCTTGGTAGAAATCGCCTGAAGTTACCTCCTTAATTTCCTTTTCGTTCATTTTATGAATCGATACCGGAGCCTGAAGGATGGTTTCACTTAACCTGGAAGAAGTTACCACCACCTCTTTGCCTGGAATAATAGCCATTTCCATCTCAATGGTAAGTGCTTTACCCGGTCCGGAAACCGGTACTTCAAGTTTCTCATATCCAATATAAGAAACTTGCAAAACCACAGGTTTGGAAAAATCCAATTCCAAAGCAAAAGAACCATTAGCTTCGGTAGTGGTGCCTATTGCAGCACCTTTGACCAGGATAGTCGCTCCAATTAAGGGTTCTTTCGTTTTTTTATCGGTAACATAACCGGTAACCTTGCCTTTTTGTGCAAATGCAAAAAGGGTAATAAAGCCAAAAATAAGGCTAAGTAGAAGTTTTCTCATTGGGCAGGTAAGCGATTTTTAGGTTTTTTTAAGATAAACGCCGCTAAGCTATAAATTTTTTAATACGTTCTTACGAATTTGATAAAACGCAGTAAACATTCTTCATTTTAAAAAAAGACTTTCCAATACAAATACTTCCTTCCATCTTTGTACTCCAAATTTACACATGAATCCAACCAGAATCATACTAAGTGGAGGAGGAACAGGAGGACATATTTTTCCTGCGATTGCCATCGCCAACGCATTAAAATCGATTGATCCAAAGTGTGAAATTCTATTTGTAGGTGCGAATGGCCGCATGGAAATGGAGAAGGTTCCGGCGGCAGGCTACCCGATTAAAGGCTTGAACATTGCCGGCCTTCAACGATCGTTAAGCCTTTCAAATCTTAGTTTTCCTTTCAAGGTGATTGGAAGTTTACTGGATGCGAGAAAAATAATTCAGGAATTTAATCCGGATGTGGCGGTAGGAGTTGGAGGTTATGCCAGTGGACCTTTGTTATTTATGGCATCCATTATGGGAATACCTACCTTGATTCAGGAACAAAATTCCTTTGCAGGCATAACCAACAAAATTTTAGGTAAAAAGGCCCACCGTATTTGTGTCGCATACGAAGGGATGGAAAAATTCTTTCCAAAAGACCGAATACTACTTACAGGAAATCCGGTAAGAAAGGACATATTGGATTTAACAGGAAAGCGAGAATTGGCAATTTCAAAATTTGGTTTGGATCCTAATAAACCCATTTTACTTTCCATTGGAGGTAGTTTAGGTGCCAGAACCATTAATGAAAGTTTATTTGCCGGGAGTAAACAGCTTGAAGAATCGGGAATTCAGGTTTTGTGGCAAACCGGAAAAACCTATTTTTCCAAGGCAAAAGAAAAACAAAGCGAATACATTCAGGTTTATGAATTTATTAAGGAAATGGATTTGGTTTATGCTGCAGCAGATGTTGTTATTTCCAGGGCAGGAGCCAGCAGTATCTCAGAGCTTTGCTTGGTTGCAAAGCCCTGCATTTTAGTCCCCTCGCCCAATGTTTCAGAGGATCATCAAACCAAAAACGCCATGGCTTTGGTAAACAAACAGGCAGCCCTTTTGGTAAAAGATACCGAAGCGGGTGAAAAACTAACCAAGTTGGCTATTGATTTAATTTCTAACAAAGAAAAACAAAAACAATTGCAACTGGAAATAGCCAAATTGGGATTACCCGACAGTGCTAATCAAATTGCCAAAGAGGTTTTGAATTTAGTTGCAAAATAAGCTATTGAAAGGCATTCTCCAGGTAGCTGACTTCTTCGTCTGTAACGGTATCGACAAATTCATTAAAAACATCTGCCTTTACAATTTTGGTAGCCCGGTAACCTTCTTCAACAAAATCATACAATGGTTGTACCCCAAAAATTACTGCAAATCCTTTTGCAGCCTTTAACAACATATCGTTAAACGGGCGATGCGCCAATTGATAGGAAACAATCATGCATTTAACCGACATACGAAGTTGTTGCCTTCTATCATCTTCCCGACCGAACTCTTTGTATAGTTCTTGAAAGGCCTCTTGGCTTATTTTTTCACCTTCTTTCCAACCTTTCTCTAACAATAGTTTTGCCATTCCCCGATCCAAATCATGGGTCATTTGATTAAGATCAATCAGATTTTCCAAATTCTCCTGAGTATCGGCGGCTAACTGATTCTTAACCTTGTCATAAGTATTGATGGCAATTTGGATAATGGTATCTTGCGCCTCCAAGTCATAAATTTTTTCGAAAAAGAATTTAACTAACTTCTCCGTATCTGTTCGGCCGAAATAGGTTTTATAGGTTTGATGGAAACGTTCTACCTGACAACGAACAATTTCTTCCTGGGCTTTCCTTAATAAAGGATTCTCCGCATTATCTTCTTTCTTTTTAGCCATGAATGGAGCTTATCAAAATTGATGCGAATTTAGATGCAGAATCGAGCCGGAAATGGAATTTTGGAAAAGTAAGGCTCATTGTTAAAAAATACCATGTTTTTATGTCTTTTTGGCGTGTCGTTTCTGCCAAGTGCTACCTTCGCAGCCCATGGAAACAAAATTCTACAACGGTTTACGTATCGGATTTTTAGGAGGAGGTCAACTTGGAAGGATGGCTATTCAAGAAGCTATTTCCTTAAACACCTGGATTGGTGTTCTCGACCCGGACCCTGATGCCCCATGTAAATATATAGCTCATGAATTTCACCAAGGCTCTCTCCAGGACTACCAAACCGTGCTTGAATTTGGCAGAAAATTTAACCTGGTTACCATCGAAATAGAGCATGTTAACACCCAGGCCTTATTTGATTTAGAGAAGGAAGGCATACAGGTTTTTCCTCAGCCTTCTATTTTAGAGATGGTTAAGGACAAAGGCCTGCAAAAGCAGTTTTACCTTGAAAATGGCATTCCAACATCAAGGTTTAAACTCATAGATGCAGATAAATCAATACATCAATATAATTGGAGTTATCCCTTTATTCAAAAATTAAGAAAAGGCGGATACGATGGCAAAGGTGTAACCAAAATTGAATCTGCAAAAGATTTAGGGTTTTCTGAAGCCAGTTTAATCGAAGAATGTATTGATTTTAAAAAGGAAATTGCAGTAATAGTGGCACGCAACCTCCAAGGTGAAATCAAGACCTTTCCGATGGTTGAAATGGAATTTGACCCAAAAGCCAATTTAGTTGAATTTTTGTATTGGCCCAGCGACGAAACACAAGAGATTCAAAATAAAGCTGCGGAAATTGCCATTAACCTGGCTGCCAAAACCGGCATTGTTGGCTTACTTGCCGTAGAAATGTTTCTTACACGGGACGGGCAAATCCTGGTTAACGAAATTGCACCCAGAACGCATAACAGCGGCCACCACACGATAGAAGCTGCCCGAACATCGCAATTTATGCAACACCTTAGAGCCTTGTTAAACCTGCCTTTGGGTAGTACCGATTTGGTTTATCCCGCAGCCATGATTAACCTCCTTGGCGAAGAAGGTCATACCGGATTGGTGGAATACCAAGGCCTGGAACAAGCACTTGCAATGCCCGGGGTGTATGTACATTTATACGGTAAAAACACCACCAAGCCTTTTCGGAAAATGGGTCATATCACCATTACCGGAACCAATTTATCTGATGTAAAGGAAAAGGCCAAACTGGTAAAATCCATGGTAAAAGTAAGAAGCGTTAATAAAACATAATTTCGTCCAACTACCTTATCAGCCAAGGCTTTAACATCGGTCTGTTTTCTACTTTTGCGCCCCCATGTTTAGGCAGTTCCTGTTACTTTTATTTTTTGGATTATTGTTCGGTTTAAATACCATTGCCCAAAATCCCCTTAGCCCCGGTGATAGCAGGCCAGGCAATTACGAATATCAAAAGACAAACCGGCAATACAAGCATTTTTCGAAAAAGAGCTTTTACCTCAGCATGCGCGATGGGGTTAAGTTAGCGGTGGATGTGTACATTCCCAAGGGATTGAAAAAAGGACAAAAAATTCCGGCAATACTTTACCAAACCAGGTATTTTCGATCCATTCAACTTCGCGGTCCATTGTTGGGAAATGTGTTTAAAATGATTCCAAGTACCCCCAATTTCGAAATGAAGGAGTTCATTAGAAATGGTTATGCCCTCATTTGTGTGGATGTTAGAGGTACAGGTTCTTCGTTTGGCAAACGAACCCTTTCCTTACCGGATTCCAATGAAATTAAGGATGGCGCTGAAGTGTGTGATTGGATTATCAAACAAAAATGGAGCGATGGAAAAATTGGCGCAACCGGCATTTCATACATTGGAATAACGGCCCAATTTCTAATGATGAACAGGCATCCTGCAGTTAAAGCTGTTGCCCCTTTGTTTACACCGTTTGATTTTTACGACGATGTTGGTATGCCGGGTGGGATTTTTGCAGAAAAGTTCATTACCGGATGGAATAAAGTGTGTGAACGAATGGATCAAGGAATCATTCCAAGGCATTTAGATTTTGTAAAGAAAATGTTGGTGAGTGGAGTTGGAAAAGCTGACCCCTGGAGAGGCTGGATTTTACGAAAAAAGGCATTTAATGACCATAAAGACAACTTTTATCAAAACCATCCTGGAACCGTTTTAGAATTTATGGATGACAGTTGCTCCCTGGATGGTTGTATACCTAGAAAAGCCTTTAAAAGCCCCCATTTGGTCTACCAGGAATTAAATCAAGATCAAGTTCCGGTTTATTCTTACACCGGTTGGTGGGACTTAGGCTTTACCAAAGGAGGAGTTAGGCAGTTTTTAAACTATTCAAATCCTCAAAACAAACTTATGCTGGGACCATGGAGCCATGGAGGAGTTACCAACATAAGTCATTACAGCTTAGGCAAAACCCAATTTGACCACATTGGTGAAGTGATGAAATTTTTCGATTACCACCTCAAAGGAATTTCAACCGGTATAGAGAAAGAACCCAAGGTTTCATACTATACCATCGGTGCCGAAAAATGGAACAGTTCCAACACCTGGCCTCCAGCTAATTCCATTCCGAATAAGGTTAGCGTTGGTAAAGATTGGCAGGCATCTGCCAAGGTTAATGATGGCTTTGTTTTGAAAGCAGATTCAAGTTTTGGAACCGGAATTTACTCCCGCTGGAATTTAGGCTTTAGTCTTCCTCAAGCCGGTTTCCCTGATTTAAAAGACTGGGATCAAAAAACCTTGTACTTCCTTTCCAATCCCTTGGACCAAAATACCGAGGTGACAGGACATCCTGTCATTTCGTTGAAATTAAAATCGAACAAAACAGATGGTGCCCTGTTTGCCTACCTATTGGATGTAGATACAACCGGTAAGGTGCATTATGTTTCGGAAGGACATTTGCGCCTTGCTCATTCAAAAACCTATGACAAACCGGTTAACTACCAAGATGTTGTACCTTACCACAGTTACTACCGAAAAGATGCCATTCAACTTTCTTCTGACGAATACACCCAAGTGGTTTTTGATTTTTTTCCGGTTTCTTATGAGTTTAGAAAAGGGCATCGAATGAAACTTGCCCTGGCAACAGGCGACAAAGATTATTTTCATGCCATAACCGAAGCTGATACCTATTACGAAATCAGTCAGGATTTGGAATTGACCTTACCGATACTTCATTAATCCAAATCGGAAAAGAACCAACTTTTCGGGGTTTAGCCGGGTAGGGATAGTGGCAGTTATACCGAATGGACATTATGTTTAGTCCAATTTTAGGTATTAATTCCTATTGAAAAATAGGCCTAACATACTGTATACTCGGCATTTACCAATTTTAATTTATAAAAGCCTTCGGACTATTTATAAATTAAAATTGGTATAACGCCGAAAGCCCGACCATTCGCCTTCCTTGGTTTGGATTAGGCACTGCTTTTGGTGCGAATGGGACCCGCCAAATAAAAAACAAAAAATTACACCCTAACAACTTCCGAATTGGCGGTGTAATAAAGAAGCAACTCACTGACTTTCAAACCCATATCACTCAATGATTCTCCATACTCTTTTAATTGCTTTTGATGCTTTGGAGAAGGCAAGCCGGTTTTAAAATCGATAATCACTGCCTTTCCATCGGCGACAAGCACCCGATCGGGACGCAAGGTTTTGCCATTGGGTAAAAGAATTTCCTGTTCATTGAGCACTTCCCACTCGGGGCTGAAATACTTTTGAAGGTCGGAATGAGCAACCAACTGCTGAAGATAATGGATAAATTCGGCCAGGTCGCTATCGGCAAGTCGCTGATTTTGAACAAGTTTCATGGATGCCGATTCAACATCCTCCTTGGTTTTTATATATGACATGGCTTCGTGAACCAACACTCCATATTGAATAGCCCGGCGAGAAGGAGAGGACTGATTTTTATTCAAATCGGCTTTCACCAGGAGGTTTTGCCTCCAATTTGCCGAAGTGGTTAACTTGGTTTGATAAACCGGATTTTCTGAAAGTGTTTCGCGTGAAGGCTTGCTTGGTTGAACCGGTTGCCCCCAGCGGTAAAGACCTTCAGCGATTTGGGCTCCGGAGCTGATGGCAAAATCGGACAACTGCAGAAAAGGGTTATCGTTGGCTTTGGGATGGAGCTTTTGAAAAAGGTATAAACGTTCGCGAGGGCGGGTAGTTGCTACATAGAGCAGGTTGGCTTTATCGAGAATTGCCTTATCTTTTTGGAGATCATACAGCATTCCGGCATCGGTTCCGGCAAGGTGTGAACTTGAAGTAAGCAATACATTGGGTATGGGCAAATTGGGCGAATCGTACCAAAAGAGAAAGCCTTTACTTGATTCAAATTGGATAAACGGAATAATAACCACCGGGAATTCCAGACCTTTGGATTTATGAATAGACATAACGGTAATGGAATTGGAGGCCTGAGCTGATTTTACCTTTAGGTTGTTCTTATTTTCTTCGAAATAGGATAAAAAAGCCATTAAGTTATCGCCATACCTTTTGCTATAATTGAGGGCTTCATCGAGTAAGAACTGGGTATTGATATCCATTTGAGTAAGCCAAAAATTAGCCAGTTCCAGGAATAAATCATGCAAGGGTAAACCAAGCAGATAAGAGCGAGAGGGAGGGTTGGATTTAAGGTCCAACAATGGCTGCAAACCCTGCTTTTTCACTTTTGACAACAGAGAATCAAGGTCGAGGTTTAGTTGGGCGCTCAGGTATTTAGACGCGGTTGCCAAGGACAAGGTATCGGAAGGATAGGCAATAGCGCCGGCCAAGGCGATTAACAGTTTCACATTGGGGGAAGAAACAATCAGCAAGGACTCGGCAGACAGCACCTGGATTCCTTCTTTCAGCAATTGCTCGGCCAGGTAGGCACCAAATCTGTTTTTGGTAGTAAGGATGGTTATATCGGAATAGGAATAACCATCTTGAACTGCTTGTTGAATGGTTTGCAAAGTCCAGTCCCAATTTACCTGATACCCATCAACTTCGTCCTCTTTGGAAGTTTGCCAGGTTTGCAATTGCACCATTCCACCGGTATTGGATGGTTCAAACCCTTGTTCGTAGTCGGTAAAAATAGACTGGTTGCGCGGTGAAAGATGTTGACAAAGAAAGGAGTAGAAGGCATTGTTAAATTCAATAATTTCTCTTTTGCTTCGGCGATTGACGCTGAGGTTAAACAATTCGAAGTTATCGTTTAGTCGGGCTTCGCGAATGGCTTTAAGTTGAAAAAATCGTTTGTTTTCATCGGTCGAAAGTTGCCGTGCCAGTAGTCCCGGAGAAAGGTAGATAGCTGGTAATTTGGCAAATTGTTCAACCTCACCGCCTCTGAACCGATAAATAGCTTGTTTGGCATCACCCACCAAAAGGTTATAGTTTCCATTGGAAAGAGATTCATCGATGAGGGGCAACAGGTTAAGCCATTGCATCACTGAGGTATCTTGAAACTCGTCGATGAGGAAACTACGGTAACGTTGGCCAATTTTTTCATACACAAAAGGGGCGGGCTCAGTAGAAACAATGGCACTGATTTTCAGATTAAACTCACTAATCAGCACCACATTCAACGTTTCCTTTATTTCCTGAAATGCTTTTTCAATTTCATTGATAACTACCAGAGAATTAAAGGTTTTTAGGATATTTTTATAGAGAATAAGAGTGGGGTAATCTGTTTCAATAAAATCCAGGTAGCGTTTATATACCAAGGTAATATCGTTTAGATATGGATCGAGTTGGCTTTGCAAATGGCTCTTGTCTTTGGCAAACCATTCCCCATTTTCAACAGCTTTTTCTACATGTGAATTAGGTTTTTTAAACTCCCCATTAACCAACTTTTTCCAATGGACACCAAATCCACTATTACCATTTTTAAAATCAATCAATAATACTCCCGATTTATCAAGAATGGCCAGCATATCAACGCCTATATTCTTACCCTTATTTTCTAATTCAACCACTTTCTGTTTAAACTCCACCTTCTTATCGAGCAGGGCAGAAATGGAATAGTCGCGGTAATTGTCGAGTTGTAAATAGCTTTCTTCTTTTAATTGTTCCTTTGCAAAAGAAAACAGATTATCAAAAATTTTATAGGACGATTCCCCCTCTAGTTTATCTAAGGCGAACTCGGTTAGGGCAATTTTAAGAACTTCATTATTGGCAACCTCATCCAACACCTTGGTAATGGCTTGGGTTAAGACTTTTTCCGAATCCAATTCCACCTCAAAATCCTGGCTTAAGCCCAAATCGCGTGCAAAGCTGCGAATAACCTTGGAGGTAAATTTATCGATGGTTTGAATAGAAAAATCCTCGTATTGGTGTAGAATGGTTCGAAAAATGCGTAAGCTCCGTTCGGTGATAATACTTGGAGACAATTGAAGTTCGGCCGACAGAACCTCCCCCATGGCTTGCACTTTCGAATTCCAGGGCCAGGATGAAAGACCTTCCAAACTGGAAATGACACGGTTCTTCATTTCTGCGGTGGCCTTATTGGTAAAAGTTATTGCCAATATGCCACGGAAGGTAGAAGCATCGCCTTGCTCCATTCCGCGCAGACATAATTTAAGGTATTCCTTGACCAGGGTAAAGGTTTTTCCTGATCCGGCTGAGGACCTGTAAACTGAAAATGCCATTTCTGAGGTTTTGCCGACTAAAGTAACTAAAGCCTGTGTAACCAACCGGAAAAAGCAAGTTGAAATCGATATACTTTTTATGAACAATTGAAAATTTCTCGGGCAAACTCCTTAATTTTGTATTCGTCATGGGGAAAGTACCTTGGCAATTTCAGTAGTCAATTAAGTTTAATCCTTTCAATATCAAACCAATGCCAAACGAAATTATCGGACGCATTTTCAAATTTGCCGGAGAAACCACCGGACAAGGAGCCAATGGTCCTTGGGTAAAATCAACCGTTATTTTAGAAACCACTACAGACCGCTATCCAAAAAAGATCGCTTGTCAATTTTGGACCGACAAAGCCAATGAGATTAAAAATTATAAAGTTGGTGACGAGGTAAGGGTTTCGTTTGATGTGGAAAGCCGCGAATACAACGATCGCTGGTACACCGATCTTAGAGCATGGAAAGTAGAACGTATGGGAGCTACTGCAGCACCTGGAGCATCCTACACTCAGGCTCAACCTACTTCAGCCTATGCAGCAACTTCTGAACCAAATGGAGCGGATGCCTTTAATCCGAGTTTGGCTGCTGCCGATGATGATTTGCCGTTCTAATTTAAACCCCCTATCTTTAAAAGCCGATTCCTTGCCGAATCGGCTTTTTTTTTACCCTTAAAGAACTTCCTTATGTAACATTAGTATCTGTTTATACCAAAAAAAGGGTATACTTTTGCCTTCCCAATTGAAGAGAAAATGAAAATTGAACAAATTTATACCGGCTGCCTGGCCCAAGGTGCTTATTATATTGTTTCCGAAGGTGAAGCAGCCATTATTGACCCATTACGCGAAACCCAACCTTACATAGACAGATTGGAACGCGATGGTGTGAAATTAAAATATATACTCGAAACTCACTTCCATGCCGATTTTGTTTCCGGACACCTCGACCTCAGCAAAAAAACCGGTGCTCCCATCGTTTATGGACCTCTAGCTAAACCCGAATTCGATGCCATCATTGCCGAAGACGGTCAACTTTTGCCATTGGGTAAGCTAAACCTTCAAGTGCTTCATACCCCCGGACATACCTTAGAAAGCACCACCTATCTATTGAAAGATGAAAATGGAAAAGATTATTGCATTTTCTCAGGCGATACCCTGTTTTTGGGCGATGTAGGAAGACCCGACCTAGCTCAAAAAGCAGCCAATATGACCCAGGATGAATTGGCCGGCTTGCTTTACGAAAGCCTGTATAACAAGATTTTACCTTTAGCCGATGATGTTATTGTGTATCCGGCACACGGCGCAGGGAGTGCTTGTGGTAAAAACATGATGAAAGAAACTGTGGACACCCTGGGAAATCAAAAACGCATGAATTATGCCCTTAACCAGGCTTCGAAACAAGATTTTATTGTCGCTGTTACCGATGGCTTATTGCCTCCTCCCGCCTATTTTGGAATGAATGTAGCCATGAATAAAAAGGGTTACCAAAGCTTTGAAACCGTTTTAAACAATGGCATGAGAGCTCTCAACGCCAATGAATTTGAAGTGGCTGCCGAAACCGCCGGTGGGGCGCTATTGCTTGATACCCGGGATAGTAAAAACTTCTGCAAAGGATTTATACCGCAATCAATAAACATTGGCATTAATGGAGATTTTGCCCCTTGGGTGGGTGCCCTGATCGGCGATGTAAATCAGCCCATTTTGCTTATTACAGAGCCCGGAAAAGAGCAGGAAACCGTTACCCGCCTTACCCGCGTTGGTTTCGACAACATCTTGGGTCATTTGGCAGGCGGTTTCGAAACCTGGGTAAACGCCGGTAAAGAAGTAGACCGCGTAAACCGAATTTCGGCCACCCAATTTGCCCGGGATTTTGATGTTAAAACCGATATGGTCATCGATATTCGCAAAGAAACAGAATATGCTGCAGAGCACGTGGAAGAAGCCTTTAACAAGCCTTTGTCCGACATAAATGAATGGATAAAGGACATTAACCAAAACCAACATTTCTTTTTGCATTGCGCCGGTGGTTACCGCAGCATGATTGCAGCTAGCATTCTTCAGGCCAGAGGTTTCCGCAATTTTTCCGAAGTGGAAGGTGGATTTAAATCCATTGCCGAAACAGAAGTGCCAAGAACCAATTTTATTTGCCAAAGCAAGCTGATTGCCAAATAGTTAAACATTTATTTTTAGAAGAATTTTTTATTTTTTTTGGATGCGGGTACCTTCGCATGGGCTTTGCACAGTGAACAAAGTTGAGTAAGGCTCAGGTCCGGGCTATTCGTTCCAAGTCCTCGCTGCCTAGGCTATCGCCGTAGGCAGCT
Source organism: Bacteroidia bacterium (assembly GCA_019695265.1). Lineage (NCBI taxonomy): Bacteria > Pseudomonadati > Bacteroidota > Bacteroidia > Bacteroidia bacterium. The sequence continues at coordinate 71,602 of JAIBAJ010000001.1, forward strand.
GTGGGCTTTCCACTGCTATCCCTACCCGGGGTGCAAAGCCTAAATGTAGTGCTTTGAATCGAGGTATAAGGGTTGCCGAACCAAACTTATACCTTGCAAACAACCAAACCCCAGATGGCTTGGAAGCCTACAGCCCCTAAGCTAAACCCGGTAGAGCCAAATAGCTTTGCCACCCCGAAAAGCCCGTGAAAAGGCATGAACTTGGATGGCAAACTATGGGCGATAACGGGGATGAAGATTTTTCGGGCAGCTAACCCTCGTTTTCAAAAAAAACAAACAACTTCTTATTATTCTAAGCCTTATGTAACTTTTGTAGCTAAGCAACGGGGACCAAGCAACTACATTTGCCGATATTAATCAATTTAGGTTTTACCTTTACTTGGCTTCCGGAATGAAAAATCCAAGTACATTGGCGGCCTGAGTTAAAGGTGGAGCAAATGGAAATTGCAGGATTTTTGGCATCGATTTTTATTGGAATAACCCTAGGACTCATTGGCGGAGGGGGAAGCATTTTGACCGTTCCGGTATTGGTATACCTTTTTGGCGTGGAACCGGTGCTGGCAACTGCTTATTCTTTGTTTATTGTTGGACTTACCAGTGCGGTGGGTTCGCTGAGTTATTTTAGGAAAAATTTAGTGAACGTGAAAACGGCTTTGGTTTTTGGAATGCCATCGATTGCAGCCGTATTTGCAACCCGAGCCTACCTCGTTCCGGCCATACCCAAAGAGGTGATGGAAATTGATGGTTGGGTATTAAGCAAAAATTTACTGTTGATGTTGCTTTTTGCTGTTTTAATGATTGCAGCCTCGTATAGCATGATTAAAAAAGATCCACCATCGTCCGGAAAAAAATCGGAAGGAGATCAGGTTTTTAATTATCCACTTATTTTGATTGAAGGAATGATTGTGGGCATTTTAACCGGTTTGGTTGGTGCCGGTGGAGGATTTTTGATTATTCCGGCACTTGTTATTTTGAGTAAATTACCCATGAAGGAGGCTGTAGGAACCTCGTTGGTGATAATTGCGGCAAAATCATTGATTGGCTTTTTGGGTGAAGGTTCAGAAACAGTTATTGATTGGGTATTTTTGGCCAAAGTTTCAAGCTTTGCTATTGTAGGAATTGTTATTGGATCCTATTTATCGAAAAACATAGACGGTTCCAAATTAAAACCAGCGTTTGGATGGTTTGTGTTGGTGATGGGAATTTATATTATTGCCAAGGAAACCCTTCTAAAATAGGATAATATAAGTTGAAACGAATGGCAAACCCAATTAAAAAAGCCTTTCTTACCATGTTAGGTTTGATAGGACTTGTTATGGTTGTCCAATCTCAAAAACCTGAACCGGTCCGTTCCGACTCTTCCAAATTATGGAATGCCTTCAAGGGTGGAAAAGTAAGCGGATTAATTAGGTATTATTTTAGTGCTACCGACAACCACTCACCCTACACCGACTATTTTGCCAATGCCTTGGGCGGTGCAATAAAATACGAAACAGGAAATTTTCATGGCTTTAGAGCGGGTATAGAAGTTTATTCCAACTTCAATTTGGGTTCCTCTGATTTATCAAAACCCGATTCCATTTCAAGGCAATTAGACCGATACGAATTGGGATTATTTGATGTAGAAAATCCGGCCAACAAGCGGGATATTACCCGACTAACCGAGTTATACCTTTCCTATACTATTAGTAAAACCACCCTTAAATTGGGACGACAAGCCTTACAAACCCCATTTTTGAATGTTCAGGATGGGCGAATGCAACCCAGCGTGGCACAAGGTATCGTTTTTGAAACCCAAAACCTGGGAAAAATGAAAATAGAGGGAGGCTGGATAATAGGAATTTCGCCTCGAAGCAGCTCCAGGTGGTTTTCAACGGCAGGCTCGGTTGGAGTTTATTCCATGGGAGTTACCACCTCCGGTAAAAAAGCCAATTATTACGGGGCCATTTCGAGCAAAGGTGTTTTTTTTCTGGGAACTCAATGTTCGCCAATTCCCTGGTTTAAATGGACTGTTCATGATTTATTTTTTGAAAATGTAATGAATACGGTTTTGGTTCAAATCGATTTAAACTGGGCCATTAAACCGAACTGGAAAATTATTGGCGGAGCACAATCTATTAGGCAGGATGCGGTGGGAAATGGAGGGAATCCAAATCCGGAAAACACCTATATCAATCCCAAGGCTTCAGCAATTACTTTGGGTGGACGGCTAGGATTTGAATGGAAAGGATTGGAGTTTACCACCAACTATAACCGAATTTTCAATAATGGAAGGTTCTTAATGCCAAGGGAATGGGGAAGAGAACCCTTTTATACCTTTATTCCCAGGGAACGAAATGAAGGGGCAGGAAATGTTCATGCCTGGGTAGCAAAACTTCAATATGGATGGGAAAAAACCGGAATAAAGATTGGATTGGCAGGAGGTTATTATCAATTCCCGGATGCTAAAGACTTTCGCCTCAATAAATACGGAATGCCCTCTTATGCTCAACTCAACCTTGATATCAAATACCGGTTTACAAAATGGTTAAAAGGCCTAGATGCCCAATTACTAGTGGCGGGAAAAATAAACCGGGCCAATATGTATGGAGAAGCAAAGTATGAAATAAACAAAGTTAACCTGGTTTTGTACAATTTTATTCTAAACTACCTCTTTTAGAATAGCATCGAAAATAAAAACTACAGGCACGCTGAAAAACACGGCAAGTAATACCAATTTTAATTTATAAATAGTCCGAAGGCTTTTATAAATTTAGATTGGTAAATGCCGAGTATACAGTATGTTAGGCCTATTTTTCAATAGGAATTAATACCTAAAATTGGACTAAACATAATGTACATTCGGTGTAACTACTCAGACTCCAGACATAAAAAAGGAAAACGACTTTTCAAACGAGGCAAATCTCGCTCTTCAACCGGTAAAAACTTCCAACTTTCGCCGTTGCCCGAAATTGCAATTAAAAAACGATCGGTAAGAACCTCTTCCCCTCCGGGAGATTTTATAAAAGAAGTTCTTTGTTTGAGTAAACATTGATATTCCTTATTGCAAAAGAAAATTTTACCTTTTCCTAACACTTCAAAACCACGCAATTGAAGATGAAGCGAATCCAAGTCTTGCTTATAGTTTTTGTGTTCCGATTCAAACTCTTCAAAAACCTGAGTACCCAAGGCAAAAGGATGGAAATAAAAATAAACCGTTTTTAAATCATTCTCTTGAATGGCCTTGTTTCGCAGGTTTAACTCCCTTTCAATCCTATTTCGCAACCACTCATTGTGCTGAATCAGTGCATTGGCATTGGTAACCGAATCTGTTTGAGCATGTGCAACCGACCACCCTATAAAAAACAACACCATTGACGGAAAAAATCGACGCAACAAAAGCAAGTAACTCATACTTTTTTTATTCAACTTAGATAACAAGCTCCGAACGAAAAATGGAAAACAACATCATCCATTCACCTGATTCTGTTGAACTTAGCCCTCCAACGCAATTATTACCTGAAGGTTCTTCCTTGAGTAATTCAACAATCAAAAAACTAATCTTGCAATAAAATACGACCTTGGGACAGTAAGGAATTATTATTCATGATTCGGTAGGAATACATACCGGCAGGTAATTCCTTTTTTGCAAACAAATAAGTGCTTCCTTGAATATCAGTGATATGCTTAACAAGTTGTCCATTGGTATTGTAAATCAGCAATTCTCCATTTTGACATGGGTTATTAAATTGAAAATGAACCTGGTTATTGCTTGGATTAGGGAAGGATTGAACGGAGGAATTAGTTGTAGTTTCTGCTAAACCGACCGGTGAACCAATGGTATTATGGTATCGGGCAATAGCAAAATAATTTTGAGAATTATAAGCTGCACCAGCCAACAGAATTTTACCATCCTGTTGCAAGGCAAGGGAATAACCAACGGCATCCCCTATTCCTTCAAAATCAGTGGTAACTTTTCCGTCTGCATCAAACGTTGTATCCAAACTTCCGTCCATTTGGTACTTCGCTAAAGCAAAATAGATATCGCTTCCGATGCTATGGTATCCACCGACCAAAACTTTGCCATCTATCTGAACAATTAAATCCACCGGGGCACCATAATCATTTACTGTACCCCAATCGGTATAAACCACACCACTGTTTCCCCAGCTTAAATCCAGGTTTCCGTCCGAATTTATTCGAATAATGATAAAATCATAATAGCTATTGTCTATGTATCCTGCCAATAGAATTTTCCCATCCGGCTGAACATCCAATGCATAACCATATTCATTGAAAGAACCAAATATTCCGGCAGTTACAATACCGTCGCCATCAAAGGTATTGTCAAGACTGCCATCAGTATTGTATCTGGCAATTAAAAAATTAGCATTCGTATTATCAAAGCTAAAACCGCCTACCAGTATTTTCCCGTCAGACTGCAATTTAACCGAATAACCATAATCGTCTAAGTTTGCCGACACCGGAGTAACAACAATTCCATCGGTACTAAAGGTATTGTCTAAACTTCCATCTGCATTTAAACGAACCATAATTAAATCATTGTTTCCTGAGCCGGAACTTCCACCTGTTAGTACGATTTTTCCATCGCCTTGTAATACCAAAGATTCAACCCTTTGGTTAGGATTACCGGGCACAATGGCAGCCGCATTTGTTCCAAAACTTAGATCTGGTTCACCTGTTGGAAGCAACCTAACAACCATCATCAAATCTCCAAGTCCATCGTTGGTGAATCCGCCGACCAAAATTTTTCCATCCGGTTGAACGGCTAAACAATTGGCTCTGTCTTCATTGGTGTTAATTCCAAAGGTGGTATAACCATAAACACTGAATGAAGAATCAATACTACCATCCTCCAAAAACTGCATTACAGCAAAATCATACGAATTCGCAGTATAGGAATGTCCGGCAATAAGGATTTTGCCATTGTCAAGGGCAACAATTCCTTTGGCTGCATCATCAAAGGTTCCAATGGATGCCATTACTTTTCCATCGGTATCAAAACTCAAATCCAGGGAACCATCCTGAGCAAAACAGGGCAAACTGAAACCCATTCCAATAGCGATTAGTGCTGAATAAATTTTTTCCATTGATTAATTTTTGCTGTTGATTAATTTGAAAAATCCTCACAAAGTAATAAAATCTACATTCCTAGAAAAAAGGAAAGAAAATCATCTTCTTATTTACAAACTTATGCCAAATAGATTAAGGAAAATCCTATGATTTGGTATTCATTAAATTTATTCCTAACTCATTGGACCTTCCGACGATTAAAGGGTCAATTTTACCAATGGCCATTTCATCTTTGTTCGAGAAAGGAACTTTATGTAAAATGTAACGCATCGCATTCAACCTGGCCCTTTTCTTACAATTGGATTTTACAATTATCCATGGAGCATCGGAGGTGTCGGTATGAAAAAACATTTGCTGCTTGGCCACGGTATATTCTTTCCATTTACCCAGGGATGCCTTGTCAATTGGCGACAACTTCCATTGTTTAAGTGGATGATTTTCTCTTTCTTTAAACCTTCTCTTTTGCTCTTCGCGGGTAACGCTAAACCAAAATTTAAACAATAAAATTCCGCTTTGCACTATGTTCTTTTCAAATTCAGGAGCTTGTTGCATAAACTCATGGTATTCTTTATCCGAGCAAAATCCCATTACTTTTTCAACGCCGGCACGGTTATACCATGAACGGTCAAAAAGTACAATTTCGCCCTTGGTAGGTAAATGTTTGATATACCTTTGAAAATACCATTGTCCACGTTCCTCTTCCGTAGGTTTTTCTAAGGCCACCACTCTGGCTCCCCTAGGATTCAGGTGTTCCATAAACCGTTTGATGGTTCCTCCTTTTCCGGCCGCATCTCTTCCTTCAAATAAAATAACCACTCTACTTCCGGTCTCCTTCACCCAGTTTTGCAACTTCAATAACTCAACCTGTAAATCGTATTTATTTCGTTCATAGTTTTTCCTCGACATCAGGTTCTTGTAAGGATATTCAGCTTCCCTCCAATTGCCTAATAATTCCTCATCAGGATGAACCTTGATAGGCTGTTCATTTAAATTAGTTTGTAAGGTTTGGAGCACCTCTTTTTGCTCCTCCATGCTAAAATCTTTCAGGTAATCCAACAACTCGGTTTTACTTTTTGGCCCCTTTTTTAAAATTCCTTCTGCTACTGCAGCTTCGTGCTGTAGCTTAGCCTGGGTTCTAACCTGAACGGTTTTAGACTTCACTTGTTGAGGCGACTTCCCTCCAATGACATCTCCGCTTGAAACCTTCTTTACTGCTGTTTTTACTGTGATTTGTTTTTCTTCCATTGCTTCTTTCTTGACCATTATTATTATTTTATTAAGGCAAGGTTAATTGCCTATACAAAGTAAGGCAGAGCCCATAAAGTGCGCAAGAAAAACCACCTGAGATTGGTCAGTTTTCCTCCTGACAATTGGCAGGAATTAGTGGCCGGTTTGTTTGGCCCATTCCGTCGAGTTAATCCGAAAAACATCCACCGGAAATTGATGAAACAGGGTCGTTTTTTCCGGTTTCATCCCGTTGGAATACGCGACCCGCTTGGAATCCAGGTTCTCTACATGAATAATGGAAATTAAGGTATCACTGATTGAATTTTCAAAGCAAACATCACGACATTTTCGAGCAGCCTCTGTGGCAAAACCCTTGCCCCGAAAGGCAGGCATTAAAGAATATCCAATTTCCAATTCCTCTTTCTCGTCCACCTTTTGCACCAGCAAGCCACATTGCCCTACTAACTTACCCGATCCCTTTTCCACCAATACATTCATACCTCCCAAATCATTTTCATACCTGTTATAAACGCGGTTAAACCATTCCCTGCATTTTTCCTCTGCGCTCCTCCTATCATTTGGGAAAATATAATTCAACGATAGCGGATCAGTGCAAAACCTTAACCAATCCTGAAAGTCTGCTTCTTCCAACTTCCTAAAATGAAGTCTTTCGGTTTCTTGCCCAAACAAAAGCAAGACTTGATTATCTTTTCTAAATGGCATTTCAAAAGGAAATTAATTTCAGATTTATGCTCATTCACTTTCCGACCCTGCCTTATGAAAAACCTTAAATTCCGTTTGGCCTATTCCAGGATTACTCGCTGATGATACAGCTTTTCGCCCATTTGAATTTTCACCATGTAGCAACCGGGCGATGAGGAATTAAGGGTAAGCGGCAGGGCAAGCTGTCCATACGCTTTTTCTAGCTGAGCGACCTTCTTCCCTTGCAAATCATAAACCTCGACACTTGCTTCGGAACGGGACTTAAAATCAATTTGATAATAACCGTTGCCGGGATTGGGGTAAACAATAAACGGGGTGGCGTCGATTATAGGAGAATTGATACCATTATACAAAATACATGTATCTGACAACGAATTCCTATTTTCAATAATTCCTTGCGAAACCAAGGCATGTCCGGCAAAACCCGGAAAATCGGAAGGGTACAAAATGGAACTAAACAATTGGTTAAGCGTGGGGGTAGAATCTTGTTCCAGTATTCCGATTTTAGCATCGGGATTTACATAAGCCCAGTACTGATTTCCGAGGGTATCAATTTCAAAAAAACGACCGGCAGCACCATCCGTAACAAACACATGGCCATTGGGCAACATTTGGGCACTTCCAACATTAATCGAATACCAATTTTTTTCATTGTTCCGGTTGTAAACCCAACTTTGATTGGCCGGCAAATAGGGCAATGTTTGATCATAATTATAACCTAAAACCGGAGGATTGATAATCTCAACCGTGGAAAAGGGCGTACCCGGATGCCCCAAGCCATTGTTAAAAACCATGATTTGATTTTCAAATGGCAAACCCGGCTTTATCCAATGTGCATTGTGTTGCCCATAAAATACTGAACTGGTTCCATGCCCATAAGAAGCCGGATTTCCCCAACGGTATAGCAAGTCTCCCCCCTTGCCTGAATTTCCTCCAACATGTCCGGCGGCTTCTTCGGTGGTTGTACTTTTGTCTATTATCCAAATCTCATTAAAAGCATGCACACTAACCATTATTTGATTCAAAACCGGATTGTAATCAATGGAATTTAAATGGATCCAATCCGAATTAGAAGCAAATGCCTTAAAATTGATATCCACCAAGTGAGGATTGTCTGCCACAACCCCAAAATTGGGCTTAGTATTATCAAAATCCTGTATTAAATGATCCCACAGCTTCCATTCCCATACAATATTTGCCTCATTGGTGCCAACCGGCTGTATCTCCATAATTTTCTCGCTAAATAAGGTTTGAGCACATTGCGATGGATTTCTTCCTCGCGCCATTGCTTGTGGTTTGGTTTTCAAATCCCAGGCAAACAATAAAATATTTCCATTCTCCAAAGGCAAAATATCATGGTGCTGGCATTGCAACGAATCCGAAATTGTGTAGGACCACAAAACATTTCCATTCCAATCCTGCTTATGAATCACTCCTCCTCTGCCTCCGGCCACAAAATTGGTATTGGTCAATGAACCGGTAACATAAAGAAATCCATCCTGACCTAAATATCCCGACAATCCGGGATTATTAGGAATATCCCATGATTTACCCACACTTCCACAATGATCAACCAAATAAGTTTTGTGTGAAGCAACCGGACTAAAGATAAAATATCCATCCTGAAAACTTCCCGGATCATTCTGAATCAAACCCACAGTATTTTGTGATTGACCCCTGAAGTCTATACCAAAAACAAACAGCAGAATGGCTACTAAAGTTAAATTACGCATACTATTTTCAAATTTTAAACCTCCCGAAGAAGGTATGGCAAAAGGCAAAAATAGAAAACACCTAGTAATATGCTCTACTTCAAAGCTTTATTTTAACTCGCATCACCTTCCCATACGGAAACCTTCCGAAAAAAAGACAACTTCCTGCACTCCACTTTCAATCAAGCGATGGAAGATTTACCTACTCAAAATTAAAACACCGTAGAATCGTTTGGCTTGGTATCGGCACTTCCGGGATGGTAATGGCTATGATGATCTACCGGCCTGGTTAACACTTTAATATCATCTGCAACTACCTCTGTTGAATAGCGCTTATGCCCCTCCTTATCCTCCCAGCTTCGAGTATGTAAATGGCCTTCAATATAAACCTGAGTCCCTTTTTTAAGCAATTTCTCAGCTATTTCCGCCAAACCTCGCCAAGCTACTACATTATGCCATTCCGTTTGATCCTGTCTATTTCCATTTTTATCCTTAAAGTGCTCGGTGGTTGCAAGGGGAAAACTAGCTATGGTAGCTCCGTTCTCTAAATACCTAAGTTCAGGATCCTTACCCAAATTGCCTATCAATAGAACTTTGTTTAATCCGGCCATGAAAAAAAATTAAAATATGTTTCCAAAGAAATACAATTTTTTGGACATAAAAAAATTATTATTAATTTTTTATTCTTGTAAAAACCTATAAAAATAATACAATTATTCAAGCGGATAAACCACCAAAGTCTCCAACTTTGCGGTATCTTTCACCACATCAGGGTCAGTGAGGTAAATTTCCCAAGCAGGTGCCTTTTGCCGCTTGTTTTGCTCCTTCATCCAAATCGCAATTCGGGCGTGTGCAGCGGAAGTTTTAGCAAAATCACCCCGATACAAACATTGAGCAGAACGAACCTTTTCAAATCTTTTATAAAAAATTCGTTTATGCCCCAACACAGGCCTATCAATCGGTATACCGGCATCAACCTGAATTTGAGCTGCACTAAAACGATGGTAAATGGCAAAAGTAGGACCTTCCATCCTTATATGTTCTTGCTTCATATAAGCTAAAATATCCCTATAAGCCGCACTAAGCTTTTCCCCAATTTCTTTTTCCGTACACTTAATCGAAATCAGAAGAGCCTGTTTCGGACTAAAATCTTTCTCCTCTACAACCATGGCCGGCTTTTCTTCCTCCTTTTTCACCTTAGGTTGCCCCTCCACCAATTGTTTGATTTGAACTAATCCTTTCTCATAATCCGGTCCCATCATCCCATCCATAAACAAACCAAACGGCCTTTCCCAAAACGCCAACTTGCCTACATTGGTCCATACAATCTTAGTAGCAGAACCTTGAGGAATTAATTCAAACTTCCCAACCGACTTAGCGCCGAAATCCAACATATGCATCGAATATCCCACACTATCCTCGGTGGAATAAAGCACCTTCAACTCTCCCTCTCCACTCTCTTTCCCTTTCCAATGCATAAATGCACCGGCTCCACGCTCCGGACCATCATACCTGATACTCATTCCGGGATCCATCTTCACCCATGGTGACCAATGCTCATTCCAATGATGAAAATTATCTAACTCTGCCTGAATGTACCCTGCATCCCCTTCCACAACTATTTCCCTGCTTACCTCAAAATGGTCGGGTAAAAAGTAAAACCCGACAAATAGCACAAAAGCAGCTATTCCCAAGCCTATTCCAATCCGTTTTATCATCTTCATTTAAATAATAGATAGGCTCAAATATAGCAAAAGAATTTCTCTCCTCCGTTTCCGAAAGCATGTTTTTATGCAAAATGAACCCTAAGAATTACTCCCCTAAGAATGTAAATCGGCCGATATCAGTCGTATAAATTCACTCCTGGTTTTGCCTTCCAAAAATTCACCTGTAAAAGCCGATGTGGTAGTAACTGAATTCTGCTTTTGAACTCCCCGCATCTGCATACACAAATGCGCACATTCAATCACTACTGCAACCCCTTTCGGATGCAAGGTTTCCTGAATACAATCCCTGATTTCATTAGTCAATCGCTCCTGAACCTGCAAGCGACGAGCAAAGGCATCTACTACCCTCGGAATTTTACTCAAACCCACTATCTTCCCATCCGGAATATAGGCAATATGAGCCTTGCCAAAAAAAGGCAATAAATGATGTTCGCATAAAGAATACAATTCAATATCCTTCACCAACACCATTTGACTATAATCCTCGTTAAACATGGCTGAGCGCATAATTTCACCCGGATCAATGTCGTAACCCGAAGTAAGAAACTGCATCGCTTTAGCAGCCCTCTCCGGCGTTTTTAATAGGCCTTCCCGGTCAATGTTCTCGCCCAGGTCTTTTAAAATCGAACCGTAACTAAATGACAAATCTTTTGTTGTTTTCTCGTCATACCGGTCAATTTTTTCGTAGCCCTTGTCTTGTTTGTTCTTTCTGTATGTCATAAAAATGGTAACAAGTTTCTTATTCTCCCCGGTACTCCACAGAGTTGTTCTCCGTTTCAAATATCCGCACCGAATAGAGTTTTGCATGGTGCTCCTGAATCAATGGATCCAAAATCTTCCATATCGCAATTGCCATATTTTCCGTACTCGGCAAAATCCCCGCCATAAACGGAACATCCACATTCAAATTCTTATGATCCAACTTAACAATTACTTCCCTTTGAATCAAAACAGCCAGGTCTTTCAAATTAATGATAAAACCTGTTTCCGGATTTGGTCTACCTTTTACCGTTACCAATAACGTAAAATTATGTCCATGCCAATTGGCATTCGAACAACGTCCAAAAACTCTTTGATTTTCTTCTTCACTCCAATCAGAACGATGCAAACGATGGGCTGCATTAAAATTTTCCTTCCTGGTTAAATATACTTCTGGCATATTTCACAAAAGTAGCTAGAACTAACTTTGAAACACTAATTCATCGCAATTCTTTTGGTTTTTTAAGGTTTCCTCCCCACCATTTCCGCACTTGCTGTCTTATTTTGTCAAAATTTTTTAGGTTTTTTATTTAGGCGGGCCCCCTTCCGCCAACCACCCTTCTTGCCAAATTTTCAAGGCTAAGCACATGGCGTTCGGGTCACGCTATCGGCTGTAGTCCTCGTCCCCCTAGGCTAAAGCCGTAGTGGGCCTGTGGGCTACTTGCCTCTATCGTTGCCCGGGCACTCCGAACCTGGCTCCTGCAAGCCTCTAAGCTTTTACCTCTTCCACTAACTACCAACCGTTGAAATCTTTACCCAACCCGGCTTGGCCACAATGAAAACAAAACTACTTTCGTTAGAACCTAAGCTCATTTGTATGCAACCGACAGGCAAACTTCCCATATGGATTTTCAACCATCTTAAACCTGTTGGGCTTTCCCTGCTTTTTTCCGGTCTACTCCTCTCTTCCTTCGCTCAACAAAAAAAGGAAGTCCAACCTCCTTTAACACGTATTCTATTTGTTTTCGACGCCTCACAAAGCATGTACGGTCGCTGGCAAACCGGCGTTAAAATGGAAGTAGCTAAAAAACTCCTTTCCAACCTTTTGGATAGCCTTGCACGAGTAGACAATCTGCAACTGGCATTGCGTTGCTACGGACACCAAAGCAAATTCCCACCCCAGGATTGCAAAGACACCAAATTGGAAGTCCCCTTTGGACCCAATACTGCACCTAAAATAAAAAACAGAATCATGCAATTGGTTCCTTCCGGCACAACACCAATTGCCTACAGTCTCGAAAAGGCCGCCAATGACTTTACCCCTTGTGGAAATTGCCGGAATATTATTATTCTTATAACCGACGGTATCGAAGAATGCAACGGTGATCCTTGTGCCGTTTCCGCAGCTTTGCAAAAAAACGGAATCATCCTCAAACCTTTTGTAATCGGCGTAGGATTGGGAGTCGACATTAAAAAACAATTTGAATGTGTCGGAAATTTTTACGATGCTTCCAACGAAGAACAATTCCGGACGGTTTTGAATGTGGTCATTTCCCAAGCATTGAATAGCACCACCATGCAGGTTAACTTGTTAGATATCGCAGGCAAACCAACCGAAACCAATGTGGATATGACCTTTTATGACGAATTTTCCGGACGAATCCGCTACAACTTTGTACATACGCTCAACCACAAAGGCAATCCAGATACCCTGCAAGTGGACCCTTTAGGTTCTTACAAAATAGTTGTCCATACTATTCCTCCGGTCGAAAAAGACAGCATTATCTTAATTCCCGGAAAGCATACCGTGGTTGGAATTGATGCGCCTCAAGGTTTCTTGGTACTCAAAACAAGCGGCCACAGCGAATACAAAAACCTCCAGGCCATTGTTCGAAAAAAAGGGGATACCAAAACCTTATTAGTCATGCCTTTCGATGAGGTAGAAAAGCTTATCGTAGGCGAATACGACCTGGAGATATTAACCTTGCCCCGCTTGTATATCAATGATGTTCAAATAACCCAAAGCCATACTACAACCGTTTCTATCCCACAAGCCGGAATTGCCAATATACTTAAAAAAGGACCAGGCTACGGAAACATTTGTTTAGAAGAAAACAATGAGTTGAAAAATATTTACAACTTAAAAGAGAATAACATCCAAGAAAATGTTGTTTTGCAACCTGGAAGGTACCGCATATTTTTCCGTCCAAAAGGCTCAAAAGAATCAATTTACACCCTTGAAAAACAGGTTAAAATTGAATCGGGCAGTTCGGTCAATGTGCAATTGTACTAAAACTCCTAAAACCCGGTTTGCATGAACATAACAAAATACTCCGAAGATAAAGACACCCGCAGTGGGTTTGGTGAAGGACTCTTAGAATTGGGAAGAACCAATCCCAATGTAGTTGCCCTTTGCGCCGATTTAACAGGCTCCCTTAAAATGGATGCTTTTGAAAAAGAATTTCCTGACCGCTTTTTTCAGGTAGGAATTGCAGAAGCCAATATGATTGGAATTGCTGCCGGAATGACCATTGGTGGTAAAATTCCATTTACAGGAACATTTGCTAATTTTAGCACCGGCAGGGTATATGACCAAATACGTCAATCGGTTGCATACAGCGGAAAAAATGTGAAAATTTGCGCCTCACATGCAGGCTTAACCCTTGGAGAAGATGGTGCAACCCACCAAATTTTGGAAGATATCGGCTTAATGAAAATGCTGCCCGGCATGGCCGTTATTAACCCTTGCGACTTCAACCAAACCAAAGCGGCTACTATTGCCATCGCTGAATACGATGGCCCTGTTTACCTCCGATTTGGCCGACCTAAAATCGCCAACATTACCCCTCCTGACCAAAAATTTGAAATAGGTAAAGCAGTCCTGCTTAAAGAAGGTAAGGATGTTTCCATTTTCTGCACAGGACACCTCGTAATTAAGGCTGTAATGGCCGAAGAAATTCTCGCAGCAAAAGGTATTAATGCCGAAATTATTAATATTCATACCATCAAACCGCTGGATGAAGATGCCATTCTAAAAAGTATTGCCAAAACCGGTTGTGCCGTTAGCTGCGAAGAACATCAAATGGCCGGTGGTTTAGGCGATAGCATTGCCCAGGTTTTGGCTAAAAACAACCCTAAACCATTGGAATATGTAGCGGTAAATGATTCATTCGGTGAAAGTGGCACTCCGGATGAACTAATGGCTAAATATGGTTTGGAAGTTAAAAACATTGTGGAGGCCGTAGAAAAAGCCTTGGCTCGTAAATAAGTTCAATACCTCTTCCGGTTATGAATGAAATCTCCCGAAAAAAGCCGGCATTCCCAATTCATCCTTCCTTTAGGAATTACCTGGAACAATACGGCAGGGAAAACGATTTGCCTGTAAATTACCACCACCTCGAAGATTGGGAACTTTCGGTGCCCCTTTTAGATAAAATAGGTAATGACACGCTTTGGGAAACGGTTTTCTTTAACCCGGAAAAAACAAAATGGCTAAATGCCGGACTTACCAGCATTTATGCCCTTTTAAAGACCGAAGGCGATGTAGATGTTATGGAACATCTGCAAGTGGAACGTATCGACTATTGCACGTTCGGAAATAGCAATCCTTTCCGTATCCGCATCATCAACCGATTAAACGACAATTACGATTACTTCTATGTAAAAAAGGCCGATGCCTCCCGCGTCTATGGTTTGGAATTAGAACACCTATTGTCGCCCAACCGAATGAGCTACATCACCGACGATAACACCTTAATCGAAGAACATGTAGCAGGAATTCCCGGCGATAGCTTTATGCGGGATTATATGCACCAACGACCTACCAACCGGGTTAGATTGGCTAAGGAGTTTGTTAAATTCAACGAACGTTGCTTTGTCCGATTGCTTGGCGATATGCGAGCTTACAACTATGTTATCGATATCACCCCCGATTTCGATGATTTGCAATACCGAATTCGTGCCATCGATTTTGACCAACAAAGTTATGAGGGCCGAAAAAACCTCTATTTGCCTCAATTCTTCAAAGAAAACAAACCCATTGTCGATCTATGCATCGAACTCCTAACCTTTGAAAGCTTTCAACAATACCAAAAAGAAGAGCGAAGCGCTATTGCTCGAAGGTTTAAGGCCGAAAAAGAAAAGTTGGAACAATTACTATTAGTCATGTCAAAGGACGAAATTAGTACCGAGGAAAAGGTGAAATCACTAGCTTCGGAATTGGGTGAATATTACCAATCTTCTGCTTTTGCTCAAGCCAAAACCATGGGGGATTTACTCTTGTTGAGTTTAACCCAAAACCAACATTAATTCCTACCTTTCAAAAAAACTAAAGTTCACCTTTCCGTAATTTCTATGCTCCCGAAAATTGGGATGTTTAGAAAAATCAACCCGGCCGGGATGCTCCAATAGCAGGATTCCTCCTTCTGATAACAAGTTTGTAGAAAATAGTGCATCCGGTATACTATCCAACTTTTCCAAATCATATGGAGGATCACAAAAAATCAAATCAAAACTACCCGAATACGTTTTAATAAAACCAAACACATCTGCTTTGTTGGCCGACAAACCTTGTATTGCCAATTTCTCCGCGGTTTCTTTGATGAATCGTATGCAACCAAAATCTTTATCTACCGCCACCACTTTTGGGCAACCCCTGCTGCTGAATTCAAACGATATGCTACCGGTACCGGCAAACAAATCCAAAACCTTACACTCTTCAAAATCTATGCGATTGCTCAGGATATTGAACAATGCTGTTTTGGCAAAATCGGTGGTAGGCCTAACAGGCAAACCCTTTGGTGGATGAAGAATCCTACCCTTCAATTGTCCGGCTATGATGCGCAATGATATAAGGAATAAAGAGTTGAATAACGGTATTGGGCCGACCCACTTAAGGCTTGTGCTAAGGAATAACCTTGGTACTTTTCTTGGATTTCGACCTGGAATATATACTTCCTCATTAGTGTTAATAGTTCACCGCCAGGCTCAATTTCACCAGACACTAATGCGTGAACCTTTAGCGGATCCAACTGGTTTTGCTGTATCGCAAATAATATAAAATAAACAGCCTCCTCTATCGAACGAAATGGGAATATATTGTAAAAAACCAAGGAAGAAGAATCAAAGATGGCTAAAAAAACATAGGCATCCAACACTGCC
The DNA here is from genome assembly GCA_019695265.1 of Bacteroidia bacterium. Taxonomy (NCBI): domain Bacteria; kingdom Pseudomonadati; phylum Bacteroidota; class Bacteroidia; species Bacteroidia bacterium. The sequence goes on from JAIBAJ010000001.1 coordinate 87,923, forward strand.
ATCCGAATGCTGCATCCATCCAATCGTGCTTGTTGCAAAAACACTTGAGAAACGGAAAACTTATTAGGCGACTTTTGGGCTGCCCACTTAACCAATTCATTCGGAATGGCTTGAATAATTTCGGCATCCATTCCCGGCACCGGAAACTTTTGCAAACCTTCGTCGGGTTTGGCAGAAAAATGATGCTTTGTTAAACTCAAGGCATCTATTTCACGAGCAAAAACGGATGGGACCAGCAAGGACTTTTCTGAACAAAAGGCAATTTTGATAGAATCATAGGACAAGCCTAACCAAGCCTCTTCCTTTTCCAAAACCCTCAGCAATTCAGGAAAATCATAAAATTGATGAATTCCGGAACTATACTCCTTTACACCCAGGTAACAAAGTCTGGATTTATCCAATACGGCCAATTGCACCCGACTTGGGCATATTAATACCGACAAGTGGTAAGCACTTGCAGCCGCAGCAGTATAAGATTGATCTACGGCCTCATATAACAGATTACATGCAATTCTGGATTCCAAGGTCTCACAAAGGTAATACCGATTGATTATGTAGTATCGACCAAAAATTTAAGCTAGTCAAAAACAATGGAAGCCATATTGGATTAGCCAATAGGGCAGTTACTTAATGAACATGGGTATAACAGAAAAAACCAACAAGCCAAGCTAAACCATTACCAGCCAGCTTAGATTAGAAGCTAATGGTAATAAATCCGCTGGTTTGCAAAGGCGCAGTTGGAACATTATCGAACTTCACACTCTCAGCGGCTTGCTTGGCTTTGGTATACAAGTAGTTACTGGTGGTAGTAGAACCGGCTGCTCCAGGTTCTGCTTTCATTACATTACCATACTTATCTATAGTAATTGCAACCACCACAACCCCTGTTTCTTGCGTGCCGTTGGTAATCTTTGGAGGCGTTTTGATAGTTCTGCCTGCCATCACATATTTTACAGAATACGTACCGGCCTGTACCGTTTTTTCTTCAGCGTTTCCGGAAGAAGTAGATACAGTATTGCTTGAAACAGGTTCATCTAAATTAATTAATTTGATACTACCCAATGGCCAGGAATTGATGGTACCATTGATCATAAACTTGGCCTCATCGTTGGCAACTGATACCAATCGACCTTTTTTTACTTCTCCTGATTTAAGAGTTACCGAATGCTGGGCTATTGCAAATACCGGGGCAAACAGGGAAACAAGTACACTTAACTTTCTCATCATTTTATTTTCTCAAAAATAGGCTTTGAACCAGATAAAAATAAAACAGTCCGGTGAAGAAGTATCAACCGGACTGTGTTTATTTAGCTTTTACGCTGGAACTATCCATTCATGGAAATTAAGAATTCTTCGTTGGAACGAGAATCTTTTATCCGATCCCTTACAAATTCCATTGCTTCCAATGGTGTCATATCTGACAAATGGTTTCGCAATACCCAAATTTTTTGCAGCATTTCCTTACCCACTAATAAATCATCGCGGCGTGTGCTAGACGATACAATATCAATTGCAGGGTAAATACGTTTGTTGGAGATTCGACGATCCAATTGTAATTCCATGTTACCGGTACCTTTAAACTCTTCAAAAATTACCTCATCCATTTTAGAACCGGTATCAATCAAGGCGGTAGCGATGATGGTTAAGGAACCACCGTTTTCAATTTTTCGGGCCGACCCAAAAAAACGTTTAGGCTTTTGAAGTGCATTAGCCTCCACCCCACCCGATAATACTTTTCCGGAAGCCGGAGCTACGGTGTTGTATGCACGAGCCAATCGAGTGATACTGTCGAGCAAAATCACCACATCGTGGCCCACTTCCACCAAGCGTTTGGCCTTTTCTAATACGATATTGGCAATTTTTACATGCCTATCAGCCGGTTCATCGAAAGTAGAAGATATTACTTCGGCATTCACACTTCTAGCCATATCGGTAACCTCCTCCGGCCTTTCATCAATCAGCAGAATAATTAAATATACTTCCGGATGATTAGCTGCTATAGCATTGGCTACATCCTTCAACAAAACTGTTTTACCGGTTTTTGGCTGAGCCACAATAAGACCTCTTTGGCCTTTTCCAATTGGGGCAAACAAATCCATGATACGGGTACTGATATTTCCCGCAGGTCCGGTTAAATTCAGTTTTTCATCCGGGAACAAAGGAGTTAAAAAATCGAAAGGAACACGATCCCGTACATTTTGTGGTTCGCGTCCATTGATAAATTCTACCTTTATTAACGGGAAGTACTTTTCTCCTTCACGCGGAGGACGCACTGTACCTTGCACGGTGTCCCCAGTTTTTAAGCCAAATAATTTAATCTGGCTTTGACTAACATACACATCATCCGGAGAACTTAAATAATTATAGTCAGAAGAGCGAAGGAAACCATAACCATCCGGCATAATTTCTAAAACCCCTTCAGTTGATACAATACCATCAAAATTATAAAGCAACTCATCAATTTGCTGCTTGCGATCTTTTTGAGGGAAAGCTTGCTGATACGCTGCATTTCTGCCTCCTGCAATAGCTTGAGGATTACCCGAATTTTGTGCAACAGGTTGAGCTTGGCTTGTTGCTCCCTGATTTTGACCTTGATTTTGACCTTGATTATCGTTTCTGTCGTACCGTTGACGAGGATACCTTTCTCTGCGTTGATACCCTTGACCCTCTGCAGATGCCGGAACTTCCGGAGCAACTGCCGGTTTCTCTTCAACACCTTCAGCGCTTGGAGAAACAGCATTTTCAACCGGAGTTTTTACCTCTTGCACGGGCTCAACCACCTCTGCCACCGGAGCTTCGGAAACAGGTATAATTTCCACCTCTTCCAATACAGGTTTAGTTGGTTCTTCAGCAAACAAATCCTTAGGCACAACAGGTTCCGGAGTTGATACTGCCGGTTCTGATTTGCGGGGACGTTTTGCCTTTGACTTTGCAACTTCTTCGGCTACCGGAGTCGCAGCCTTTTCCGCTTTTACCGGTTCTGCTTCTGCCTTATGCTTTTTAGGCTGTTTTTTCCATTCATGTATGGCATCGATTAATTCTTGCTTACGCATAATTTCGAAACCTTCTATACCTGATTCTTTGGCAATTTTCTTTAAATCGGCCACCATCATGTTGGCCATAGCATCCAAACTAAAATCCATCCAGAAAAAATATTTTGATTAAAGACACAAAAACTGTGTGGGTAGTGATAAACTAAAGGAATAAGTGAAAAAATTGATTTAGCGACGTGCTAACTGATTCAGCGAATCGGCCGCAATATTACAACAAAATTCTAAACCACAAAATTTCTTTTGGAATATCCACCAAATGCCAAAACATACTACTACCTTTTCTGCATAAGTTCAAATGAAATGGAATGTTAAAGGACTGTTTACAACTTGTCTATTCGCTTTTGAATTCCTTTTCAGAAAGAATAACCGGGCAATTACCCATACTGCCATTTTCAACCTGGTACTAATTCTAACCGTCAGGCTCTTTTTGAACTAAACCAAAATTAGAAGGGCGGTAACCCACATTCACCGGAAAAACATAGACACCATCAACCCGAAAAATCATTTTCATACTATTTAAATTGCTAAAATTCAACAACTTAATCTCAAAAATCCGCCAATTACTTCTTGCTGAGTCGAATCAGTTTTCAATTCCCAGGATTTCTCTAATTTCGCTGCATGATTCAAAGGATTCAAAGCATCTTTTTAGGCATTGCCGCCCTTTTCTTACTTTCTACCGTTTTTTTACCTGTTGCTGATATGATTCGAGATGGTCAAACCATGGGTATTATGTTGTCGGGGTTGGTTGACGAAGAAACCGGCCTCTTTGAACAAAACCTTTGGCAACCAACCCTCTGCTTTCTGTCTGCATTTTTGGCCATAGCAACCATTTTTATGTATACGGATCGCGATCGTCAAATGCGAATTACCAAACTAAACCTGGTTCTGGCTTTCATTTTATCAATTACTACCCCCCTGATGGCCAGAATGGAAATTTTAAAAGATACTGATTTAGTCGTATTTAAATTTCCGGTGGTTTTCCCGGCAGTGGCAGTCATTTTATTGTATTTAGCTTTAAGAGCTATAAAAAAGGATGATGATCTAGTTAAATCAGCCGATCGCTTGAGATAATTATTACCCGTGCGTATTCTCCAAATTTGTTCCAAACCACCTTATCCGGCAGTTGATGGTGGTTGTGTTACTTCCATCTCCCTTGCAAATTCCCTTTTAGGCAATGGACATTCGCTTAAACTGTTTTGCCTATCAACCTTTAAACACCCTTACCTGCCTGAACAATTTCCACCTCAGTTTTTAACTGAAACAGATTTAGAATGTGTTCCGGTTGAAATTGAGGTAAAAATTTTCCCGGCTCTGCTAAGTCTATTTGATAGCGGAAGTTACAATGTTGACCGTTTCTTTTCACCACTGGCCGACCAAACACTGATTCGGATTATTACTGAAGAAAATTTTGATTGCATAATTCTGGATGGACTTTATTCATCGGTTTACCTGCAAGGTTTGCAATATTATTCCAAGGCAAAAATTATTCTGCGTCAGCACAACATCGAATTTATGGTGTGGAAGACCCTTGCAGAAAAAGAAAAAAACCCAGTTAAAAAGTACTTTTTCCAGCACTTGTCTCAAAAGCTTGAAAAATACGAACATTCCATCCTCAAGGAGGTAGATGCCGTTATAGGAATCTCAAAGGAAGAAACGGATGTTTTCCATTCTTTAACCGAAAAACCTTGTTATTGGATTCCTACCGGCATGAAAACCGGAAAACATTTGCCCAACTACAACCAAGTAGCTTGCCAATTTGTTGGAAGCATGGATTGGACACCCAATAGCGAAGGCGTGTTGTGGTTTTTAAACGAAATATGGCCATTGCTCTTGGCAAAACTACCTCAAGCTCAGTTTTTTTTGGCGGGAAGAAGCATGCCCTCAGCCATTCAAAACATCGACTTACCCGGATTTGAAAAACTGGGTTACGTTGAAAACCTGGATGAATTTTGGAGAAAATCGGGAGTTTTAGTTGCGCCTTTGTTATCGGGGGGAGGTTTAAAAATTAAGATTATCGAAGCCATGATGCATGGCTTGGCAGTTGTTACAACACCACACGGGGCTGAAGGATTGCCCGGTTTACCCGGAAAAGATTACTTAGTTGCTGAAAATGCAAAGGATTTTGTGGAAATTTTGTCAAGGCTTTTGCCCGATGTTACTCAAAAAGAAACACTTGGAAAAAATGCTCGATGTTTGGCCCAACAGCATTTTGGAGAAAAAGAAATAGGCGACAAATGGAACCGAGTGGTACTCGAAACTTGTTACAACACCCCCACCGGTTAACAACCCAAGATTGCTTTCTTGCAGGATTTTTGGGGCTTGTCCGGGTAGGGATAGGAGTGGATAGCCCACAGCCCCAAACACTTTTGGGGCGAGGACTAGGAACGGATAGCCCGGGCCTGAGCCAATAAAAACTAGTAACCATCTGTTAACCCTATGCGAAGGCACCCGCATAAAAACTTGAACTGAAATTTTACTCCTGCTTTGTACAAATCCTTTCACGAAAGCGAAACCAAACTATTCCCTGTTTCCTTCATTATTTCTATCTTTGCCCCTAATGGAAACTACCGTTTACCAACCCCAACATAAAATCCGTATTGTTACTGCGGCATCTTTGTTTGATGGCCACGATGCAGCAATTAACATTATGCGCAGAATTATCCAAAGTAGTGGAGCTGAAGTGATACACCTGGGCCACGATCGTTCGGTGAAAGAAATTGTTGATTGCGCTATTCAGGAAGATGTGCAGGCGATTGCTATTACCAGTTATCAAGGCGGACACGTTGAATTTTTCAAATACATGTACGACCTCTTGCAAGAACGAGGTGCCGGACAAATTAAAATCTTTGGAGGTGGTGGTGGCACCATACTTCCAACCGAAATTGAAGAACTGCATCGTTACGGAATTACCCGAATTTACTCACCCGACGACGGACGTTCGCTAGGCTTGCAGGGAATGATTAACGATTTGCTTAAAACCTGCGATTTCCCAACCGGTTTTAACCTAAACGGGGAAGTAAAACACCTGGCAGAAAAGGATATTAAATCCATCGCTAAACTTATTTCAGCAGCCGAAAACAACCACAATGAATTTGACCAAGTTTTCAAAGCCGGAACCGATAAAAAAGTTGCCGTATTAGGAATTACTGGTACCGGTGGAGCCGGAAAATCTTCATTGGTAGATGAATTGGTAAGACGTTATTTGCTCGATTTCAAGGATAAAACCATTGCCATTATTTCGGTGGATCCCTCGAAACGAAAAACAGGTGGAGCACTACTGGGAGACCGAATCCGGATGAATGCCATTAACAACGACCGGGTTTATATGCGTTCCCTGGCAACCCGTCAAAGTAATCTGGCCCTTTCAAAATATGTAAAAGATGCCGTTGAAATTGTGAAGGCCGCCGGTTTTGACTTGGTGGTACTTGAAACATCAGGAATTGGTCAAAGTGATACTGAAATTCTAGAACATAGCGACGTGTCATTGTACGTTATGACTCCCGAATATGGTGCTGCTACCCAACTTGAAAAGATTGATATGTTGGACTTTGCCGATGTAATTGCTTTAAACAAATTCGACAAACGCGGCGCCCTGGATGCCCTGCGCGACGTGAAAAAGCAATATAAACGTAACCACCAGCTCTGGGAAACCCCCGACGACGATTTGCCGGTTTTTGGAACCATTGCTTCCCAATTTAACGACCCGGGAATGAATCGTTTGTATGTGGCTATTATGCAAACCATTGCGAAAAAAACCGGTCTTAATTTCCCTTCCAACTTCCACATCACCAACGAGATGTCGGAAAAAGTGTATATCATCCCCCCCAGCAGAACCCGTTACCTCAGCGAAATTTCAGAAACAAATCGAAACTACGACCAATGGGTAAAGGATCAAGTAGAAATTCAACACCAGCTTGAAGGTTTGGAAACCGCCCAAAAATTAGTACATTCTGCTGAAGCCAAACTAGCCCTCGATCAAGCTTTTGAAGCACTTTCCCGACAATTCGACCCCCAAAATAAACACCTCATTGACGAACTGCCTAAAAAGATTGAAAACTACCGCAATGAATTTTTTGTCTTTAAGGTTAGAGACAAAGAATTAAAGGTAAAAACCCATTCAGAAAGTTTATCTCACCTTCAAATACCAAAGGTTGCTACACCAAAATTCCGCTCCAAAGCCGATCAATTGAATTGGGTTTTGCAAGAGAATTTCCCTGGCGAATTTCCTTATACTGCCGGGGTTTTCCCCTTTAAACGTGAAGGAGAAGACCCTACCCGAATGTTTGCCGGTGAAGGTGGACCAGAACGAACCAATAAACGTTTCCATTATGTTTCCAAAGGTCTTCCTGCCAAACGACTTTCAACGGCTTTTGATTCGGTTACTTTGTATGGGCAAGATCCGGACTACCGCCCGGACATCTACGGAAAAATAGGCAATTCCGGGGTTTCCATTTGCTGCCTCGATGATGCAAAAAAACTTTACTCCGGCTTCAACCTGGCCGACCCCCGAACCTCTGTTTCCATGACCATCAATGGTCCGGCTGCCATTCTTACTGCCTATTTTATGAATGCTGCCATTGACCAACAATGCGAAATTTATATCAGGCAAAATGGATTAGAGCAAGAAGTTGAAGCTACCATACAAGCCATTTACCAAGGCAAACCCAGACCAAAATACCAAGGCGAAATTCCGGATGGCAATGATGGACTAGGTTTGATGTTACTAGGTGTTACCGGCGACCAGGTTTTACCAAAAGAAGTTTATGAAAAAATAAAAATCGATACCCTGGCCGCTGTTCGGGGCACCGTTCAAGCTGACATTCTAAAAGAAGATCAGGCACAAAATACCTGCATTTTCAGTACTGAATTTTCGCTTCGGGTAATGGGTGACGTACAGGATTATTTTATCCGAAACAACGTTAGAAACTTCTATTCCGTTAGTATTTCAGGTTACCACATTGCCGAAGCCGGAGCCAACCCTATTTCCCAATTGGCCTTTACCTTGGCCAATGGATTTACCTACGTTGAATACTACCTCAGCCGAGGTATGGATGTAAACAAATTCGCTCCCAACCTTTCCTTCTTTTTCAGCAATGGAATCGATCCTGAATACTCCGTTATCGGAAGGGTAGCACGCCGTATTTGGGCAAAAGCTATGAAATTGAAATACAAGGCAAACGAGCGCAGCCAAATGTTGAAATACCACATCCAAACCAGCGGCCGCAGTCTGCATGCTCAAGAAATCGATTTTAACGACATCCGAACCACCTTGCAAGCCTTGTATGCCATTTACGACAACTGTAACTCCTTGCATACCAATGCCTACGATGAAGCCATTACCACCCCTACCGAAGCTTCCGTTCGTCGCGCCATGGCCATTCAGTTGATTATAAACCGGGAATTGGGATTGGCAAAAAATGAAAATCCGTTGCAGGGTTCCTTTATTATTGAAGAGTTAACCGATCTAGTAGAAGAGGCAGTGTTAGCCGAATTCGATCGGATTACCGAACGCGGTGGTGTACTCGGCGCTATGGAAACCATGTACCAGCGCGGCAAAATTCAGGAGGAATCCTTGTACTATGAAACCCTGAAACATACAGGAGAATTTCCCATCATCGGAGTAAACACGTTTTTATCTTCTCAAGGTTCGCCAACCATCATTCCAAACGAGGTTATCCGTGCCACCGAAGAGGAGAAAAAATACCAAATTTCAATGCTGGAAAATCTTCACCAAATGCAGGCTATTCAAGCAAAACAAGGATTGGAAAGTTTGCAAAAAACAGCCGTTCAAAACCAAAATATTTTCGAAAACCTCATGGAAACCGCTAAATATTGTTCCCTTGGACAAATTACACAGAGCCTATTTCAGGTTGGTGGACAATACCGTCGAAATATGTAATTTTAAAGTTGAAGGATATTTTTAGGAAACAAACGTATGCTGCCCGAACTATCACCTGCCCCGCTATTCACTGCAATGCCAGCCTGCCCTTTAAGCCATGGCTTTGGCATTTCCGTTGCTATCGGGTTTAGTTTAGCAGGTTCATCTTTTAATCAATCTTGGGTTGGCGGGGTATCCATCTAACGCTCAAAAACATCTTCCATGTCGATTCTAACACAGAACATTACCAAAGTTTATGGAACCCAAAAAGCCTTAAACAATGTCAGTTTTGAAGTTCCTGCAGGACAAATTGTTGGTTTCCTAGGCCCCAATGGTGCCGGAAAATCAACTATGATGAAAATCCTGACCTGCTACATCCCACAAACAGAAGGCAAGGCAGAAGTATGCGGATTTGATGTTGCCGAAAATCCGCTCGAAGTCAAAAAACAGGTCGGATACCTTCCCGAACACAATCCGCTATACCTGGAAATGTATGTAAAGGAATACCTGGCTTTTTGCGCTTCTATTCATGGCTTGGGTAAACAGTCCGACAAACTTGCCAAGGAAATGATTGAAAAAACCGGCCTTGGTCCTGAACAACATAAAATAATTGGCACACTATCCAAGGGTTATCGCCAACGGGTTGGCTTGGCTCAAGCTATGATTCACAACCCCAAAGTTCTTATACTCGACGAACCCACCTCCGGCTTAGACCCCAATCAGTTGGTTGATATACGTAATCTCATCCTTCAATTAGGGAAAGAAAAAACCGTTTTACTTTCAACCCATATTATGCAAGAGGTTGAAGCTGTTTGCGACCGGGTAATTATCATCAACAAGGGTAGCATTGTTGCCGACAAACCTATTGGTGAAATTCAACATCAAGGAGGGAAAACAATCGTTTCAGTTGAGTTCGACAAGCCGGTTGCCGATCATGTATTAAAAGGAATAAGTGGTGTAATTCAAGTTAAAAACATAGGTAAAAACACGTGGATTCTAGAGGGCAAATCCAACCTGGATCTTCGTCCCGCCATTTTCCAATTTGCAGTTGAAAAAGGACTCGCAGTTTTAACCATGCAAAAGGAAGAACAAAGTTTAGAAGAAACCTTCCAAAAACTTACTAAAGGTTCCTAATTTCAACTTTCCATAAGCAAATAGGAAGTGAATCGGATAAGTGATTCAACTTCCTATTTCTTTTTGCGTTGCTTCATATAATTTTGAACCGCAGCTTTGCTGGTAAGCCAATTTCTGCCTTCTTTGTAAGCATCAATTTTTCCGGTTCGGGCCAACAAACTGATATATTCCGAACTGTATGGTAATTTTTCTTCTTTAACCAAATTAGTTATTTCAAGGTATTCCTGATCATAACCTTCGGTAGGAAAAGAATTCAAGTATATGTTTAACGATCGCTCTTGAGCCTGAAGTACCAACAACAACAACTTGGAATAATTACCCTGATTAGCCTGATTTAGCGCCTCGTAATATTTCTTTCGGTCATTTTTCAAAATTATTGCCGGAGGATAACCTTCCTTCATCAGCAATAAATTCATCAGTAGGCGAACCGTACGTCCATTTCCATCAAAAAAAGGATGAATATGTACAAAGCGATGGTGAAATACAGCAGCCAACGCCAATACATTCAATTCCATCGGATTGGAATTAACCCATTCCAGGAGAGCTTCCATCAATACTGGTACTTTGAGTGCATTAGGAGGAACAAAATTAGCACCGGTAATACGCACCCCTCCATTCCGATATCTACCGGCAAAGTCTTTCTCTATGTTTTGTAAAACCAAGGAATGAATTTTCAATACATCCTTTTCTGAAAGCGTATAAGCTGGTGTAATAGTTTCATGAAGATAGGCAATGGCATTGTGATGGTTAGTAGCTTCAAAATGCTCACGCATACTTTTGCCTTTAACAGTCATACCATCCTGTAATACAATTTTTGTTTCTTGCAACGTAAGGGTATTTCCTTCGATACTATTCGAGTTATAAGTCCATTCCAACTGAAGCTCTTCTTTAACTTTCTCCAATACGGAAGCAGGCAAAGGCCGTTTGTTTCGAATCAGATTGCGCTTACTTTCCAACCGATCGAAGTATTCCTTTAACGGATCTAATGTTGCCCTATCAAAATTCCATTCCACCCCACAAAAATATCGTTTATTTTCGGATTTATACCTATCCGATATATTTTTCATCACATTTTATGATTCTACTACCATTACTTGGCATTTTAATTATCCTCATCCAAGAGTTTTCCTGGCTCCTAAACCGCCCTCAAATAGTTTTGTTTTGGGACTTATAGAAACATCCATACCAAATCATTCTTAACTTATCTGTTTTACTTGTTCGTTTCACCTTATTTATAACCTCCTAATCTACCAATCTTGGTATCAATTATTTTCTAAGTTTGCTTCATGCGTTACCTCCTGTTATTTACCTTTTTGCCTATTTTGGGCTTGGCACAACCTTGCCGATTTCTTTCCCAAGTTTTTCCTACAATTTCAAAAACATCGGATGTTGTTTATGCCAATGCACCGGCGATTCCCGCTGTTTACGTAAGCGAAAATGTTACCACTAACCAGGATCAAACCATGGATATTTGGTTTCCGGTGGGAGATACTATGGCAAAACGCCCGGTTATTTTATTTGCACATGGTGGTGGATTTATTAGCGGTTCCAAAGACAACGATGACATGCAATATTTAGCTGACACCTTTGCTCATTATGGATATGTGACTGCTTCCATGAACTATAGAATAAATTTGAATGCTGCCAGCACCTCCAGTGTAGACCGTGCCATTTGGCGTGCTACTCAGGATGGTAGTGCGGCAATTAGGTATTTAAAGGAAAATGCCAATACGTATGGCATTGACACCAATCATATATTTATGTGGGGTAGCAGTGCTGGTACATTTTTGAGCTTATCACTGATGTATTGTAGCGATCAGGAAAGACCATCCAGCGCAAACAGTGGCTTCTTACAACCCGATTTAGGATGCAAGGATTGTGTAGGCAATAATTACCATCATCGTGGCAGACCGGATGCCTTGGTAGGATGCTGGGGTGCCATTGCCGATACCTCTTGGATTAGTCCGGCGGAATATAAACCCACCATTATGTTTCATGGCGATATTGATCCGGTGGTTCCTTACTCGGAAGGTTATCCATTTTCAGCATTATTTACTGCACCATGGGTTTTCGGATCTCAACGAATGGATCAACGCCTCAATCATCTTAACCTCAACCATGAATTTTATATCGGCACCAACCAATTACACGAATACTGGGGAGTAGTAAACGGCATATTTCCTCCCGGACCAGTAACAGACCCCGACTACCCGGATATTATTCAAAAATCAGCCTTGTTTCTATACCAGGTTCTTGGAGAACCCGGCTGCTCCGCCGTTGGAATCAATATCTCTGAGCAAGAAAAGTGCTATGCCTTTTACTCAGAAGGTGAAATTCATATCAATTGTCCCAAGAACCAAATACTTAAATTGTACAACTTAGATGGAAAACTAATACAATCCTTTCAACTTAATAAGGGTTTAAATTCACAAAAAACTCAACTTCCATCCGGATTATACATTTTAAGGGGGGATTTCGAACTTATAAAGCTTAATATTCAAGATTAGTCTAAAAAGTCTCGTTTAGCAAAGGTTTGGGTATAATTTTGGAGATAATGAAAATCCCCTCAACCCTTTGGATGGCTATTCTAGGCCTTAGCTGCATTGGCCTTGCCTCTTGCAAAAAAACCGATGAAATAACCAATGATTTGGTAGAAGAATATATTTTAGATGGATTCTACCAAAAAGGCGACCCTGCCGATGGTGGCCTAATCTTTGAAATTGATGGAAATACAGGCTATTTTACCGATTTTGGTGATAGCTACTTAGGAAACAATCCCAGCTTAATAAAAGTTGGCGATGTATATTTGAAAAACATCACCAAAATTGGCACTAACAAATGGAAAGCCGATCATTTGCATGCAGAATATGCAGTGATCAGTATTCCAAATGGCTTTCATTTTGAAGAAACCGAAATCACCTTATCTAAATCGAACGGAATTATCACTTTGGAGTTTTCCAATCCGGACAAATGGGACATGACCTTCACCAAAATTACCGACCCATCCAATGGTGGTGGTGGCGGTGGCGGTGGCGGCGGTGGTTCAACAATTGACACCATACTGGCTCAGGATTTTTCCGGAAATGTGGGGGATCGGATTCCATTTTCTTTTAATTGTCCGGCAGGAACAACTAAACTAACTGTAAAGACAATTGAAACAACTCCCGGATCTTATTTAAACTATGCAGATATGTTCCTGAGACAAGGAAGTACTCCTAACATCAACCACAATCCACCAACTGACTATTCCTATACTTGGACTGCCGATTGTGCCGGAGTTAACCCCAATGCAGATTCAGAAATTTGTGTTTTCTCTAACCCTACTTCCGGAAACTGGTATGGAACCCTTTACGCCTACAATCATTATTTTAACTCCCGGGTTTTGGTCATAGTTGAAAAATAGCCAGAATGGAATAGAACAATTTTACCAATGTTATTTGGAAAATAGTCCAAAAACTAATTTGAAAATTACAGTGGTAAAGGATTAAGCAAATGCTGTTTAGGCTGACAATAGGTATAGGATAAAATTTAAAAAGAAAGCAATTCTTCCAATTTCAACTTAACCTTTTCTGCATTGGGTAACATAGCTTGTTCCAACGTGGAGTTTAATGGTATTGCAGGAAGATTCTCAGCTCCTTGTGTTAGGACGGGGGCGTCTAAACTTCGGAAACAATTTTGTTGAATTCGGGCAGCAATGCTTTGAGCAAAGCTATTATTTACTGCTTCTTCGGTTAGCACCAAACACCTTCCATGTTTCTTTGCAGCCTGGAATATGGCTTCCTCATCGAGTGGATATAAGGTTCGCAAATCGAGCACCTCTACCCTTCCTTCAAATGCTTTTGCAGCATTCATGGCCCAATAAACACCCATGCCATAAGTTATTACCACACAAGTTGTATGAGTGAAGGAAGTATTAGCCTCTTGTACCAACCTTGCTTTGCCAAAAGGTATAACATAATCTTCATCCGGCTCCACAGTTTTTGCTTCTTCAGTACCTTTAATTTTCGACCAATACAATCCTTTATGCTCAAGCATTACAACCGGATTTGGATCATAATATGCAGCTTTCATCAGGCCTTTTAAATCAGCTCCTGTGCTAGGGTAGGCAATTTTAATCCCTCGAATATTGGTTAAAACCGACTCAACACTGGATGAATGGTAAGGACCACCGCTACCATAAGCACCAATCGGTACCCTTATAATACAACTAACCGGCCATTTTCCATCACTCAAATAACACGAACGACTTACTTCCGTAAATAACTGATTCAGTCCAGGCCAAATATAATCTGCAAACTGAACTTCCACAATTGGTTTTAACCCAACAGCACTCATCCCAACGGTACTTCCAATAATAAATGCCTCCTGGATTGGGGTATTAAAAACCCGGTTACTTCCAAACTTTTGAGCTAGTGTAGCAGCTTCCCTAAACACACCTCCTAGTCTCAGCCCAACATCTTGTCCGTATAGTAAACTTTCCGGATGCTTCTCCATTATTTCCTGTACAGCAAAAAGTGCACAATCTACCATCACGGTCTTTTCTTTACCTTGAGGCGACCGCTGTCCCTTCTCACTTACAATTGGTGTTGGAGCAAAATCATGATTAAACAAATCCGCCGGTTGTGGATCCGGAGCTAGCAATGCCTCTGCATAATCTTTTTCAACACGCAATTGGGAAGCCTTTTGGATGGTATCAATTTCGCTGGCCTCAAGTCCGGCAGCAAGTAACTGTCTACGCAACCTGGGCATAGGGTCACGCAAAGCTGATTTTTCTAAATCGTCTCGATACCATTCTTTTCTCACACCACTTGTATGGTGGTTAAGAAGCGGAACTTTTGCATGCACTAAAAAAGGCCTTCTTTCATTCCGAATTAGCCCCATTACTTCTTGTATGGTTTGATAACAGGACGTGAAATCAGTACCATCAATGCTACGAGTTTCTAATCCCTTAAACCCCTTGGCATATTCAGCGGCATTCTGAGCCCGGGTTTCTGTTGCATTGGCACTAATATCCCATTCATTATCTTGCACCAAATACAAAATGGGCAGTTTTTTAAGTACAGCCATTTGGAAGGCTTCGGCCACTTCTCCTTCCGTAACAGAAGCATCGCCAAGCGAACAAACTACCAAAGGATAATTCCCTTCAAAATCAGCTGTTAATCCTTGCAGTTCTTTGTATTGAATACCCATGGCCACTCCGGTGGCCGGAATTGCTTGCATTCCGGTGGCAGAAGATTGCATAGGTATCTTGGGCATGGTATCCCGTTTTAAACTTGGATGAGAATAGTAGGTTCTGCCTCCTGAAAACGGATCGTTTCGCTTAGCCAACAATTGAAGCATAAGCTCATAGGGTGTCATACCTATAGAAAGCAGAATAGAATCGTCGCGGTAATAGGCTGAAAGGTAGTCGTATTTTGTTAATTGCATACCTACTGCTATCTGAATAGCTTCATGTCCACGACTGGTAGCATGCACATATTTAGCTGTAACAGCTGCATTTTTCTCATACAACTCAGCCATAGAATAGGCAGTACACATTAATTCCCAAGCACTTAACAGGGTCTCTGTGGAAACAGCTTGGGCTTTCTTTTCGGAGTATAACACTTCGGCCATCAGGTTAATTCAGGTGGACAAATGTAGGTATTTGGAAATATGCACAAACAAAAAAGGCCGCCCATTCGATGGACAGCCTTTCGATTATTAATCACACATTTATTTATTTAATGGCTTTCGCTATTTTTCCACCAAGGGTTTTTCCCATTTTCTCATAACTTTCTGCCAAACGAGTTCCTGCATCAAAGTCATATCCACTAAACTGGGATCCGGGAGTGTTAAGAGCATCTGCTTCGTAAAGCACATTGGATGGATTGGCTGTTTCTACAATTTTGATATGAAAATCTACATATGCAGGTTGTTTGTATACACCAACATTTACCCCTGGCTCGGTACGAGTTGTTATCAAAATTACAGTGTATTTGGCTTCTGTTGCACCACTTTTTACCACCATTCCGGCTCCGTCTAATTGCTTGTTCATGAGTTCTTCAAAATGAGGTTGATACCTTTGCTCTCGTGCACCTTTCCAGCCTTTTAACCAGGTATCTCCTTTCCCTTTCTCTTTCTTCTCGGCATCTTCGGTTTTCTCCTTAATATACTCTGCTTCGGTTTGTTTCTTACCAACCATCATTCCGTCATAAACATATTGCACGTTAAGAACAGTTTGTCCTTTTAGGAATCCTAAATCACCTTTTAATTCTTTTACTTTTTGTGCTGAGGCCACACCAAAGGCTAAAACGGCGGCCAAACAAAGGGTAGTTATTCTTTTCATAATTATAAATTTTTTCAAAATTATCACAACTACTCTTTCTCGAATAACCATTTTTTTAAAAATACTACTATTCCAGTATCTTATTCCTTAATTTCCAAAGGATTTCGTTATGTTTGAAAAATTTTTTTATTAAGCAAATCTACCTACTTGCAATCGCCTTACTCTTAAGCTTGGGAAGTTCAGCCCAATTCTTAATTTCCAAAACCTTTATCCGCTCCTATTCAAAAGCTGAATTGGATTCCACACTGAATTCAGTTGGAATTCCGGCAAGTATTGTTGGAACCAAATGGGGTATTGATACTTATAAAGTACTTTACAATACCGTTAGTTGGGACAGCACCTCCACCTATGCCTCCGGTTTACTTGTTGTGCCTCGACTTCCCGGTTGTAGTTTCCCCATTGCCATGTATGCCCATGGAACCATGACCTACAAAGACGATGCTCCTTCCAGAATAGCAGGAATGGAAGCCTATATCGGTTTAATCATTTCCTCCTTTGGATATGTTTCCATTTTACCAGATTATTTAGGAATGGGTGACGGTCCGGGCTTGCATCCATATCAACATAAACATACAGAGGCTACCTGCATAGTCGATCTAATCCGAGCAACCAAAGAAGCTCTTCCCGATTTAAATATTAGTCACAATAATCAATTGTTCTTAACAGGCTATTCCCAAGGTGGGCACGCTGCTATGGCCGCCCAGGAACTCATTCAAAACCACCTCTCGAACGAAATGACCGTAACTGCAAGTGCACCTCTTAGCGGTGCATACTCACTTAGTGGGGTTATGGCCGATTTGCTTCTGTTGGATGACGTTTACCCTGAACCTGCTTATTTGCCCTATTTGGTCTTCGGATGGAACCAAATTTACCACTTTTACGACAACCCTTCTGAAATTTTAGCCTCCCCTTGGGATACCCTGCTTCCTCCCCTTTACGACGGAAACCATAACTTTGGTGAAATAAACAGTATAGCACCCGCAGTTCCTAAAACCATCTTTAAACAAACTCAGATTGACTCATTTATTAATGACAGCAATTATTTCTTTCGAGTTGCCTTGCGCGACAACGATTCCTACCAGTTTGTTCCAACCAGTCCAACCTACATGATGTTTTGCCGCTCCGACACCAGGGTACCTTTCGAAAATGCGGTTACTGCAATTGAATATTTCAACGCAAATGGCTGCCAAAATTGCGATACCCTCGACGTTAATCCGGCTTTGGATCACATGGATTGTGCCCAATTTGCGGTGTTAAACGTTAAACAATTTTTTGAAGGACTAGCAATTCACGATAGTTGTGCGGCTATGTCATACGAAGAATCCGTGGGAGGATGGGAAATTGGTGTAGATTGGATTTACAATCAGTTGGTGGTAAATATGGCCGGTAAAATTTCTGAACCTGCCCAATTATCGGTATTTTCCGTTACCGGCGATTTGGTAGCACGATTTGATGTGAATTTCAAAGACCAACAGTTTTTCCCTATCGAAAACATTGGGGCAGGAGTTTATATTGCACAGCTATCTAGCAAGGAAAAATTGTTCCGAGTGAAAAAATTTGTCGTTGCAAAATAAAATTTTAAAAAGACGAAAAAAGGAGGCAAATCTCCTTATCTTTGCAGCAGTTCTTTACAAACTTATCAAGAACGGTGGAGGGAAAGGCCCTATGAAACCGTAGCAACCGGAGCAATATTCGGTGCTAAGTCCTATCTTCCTTTAAGAAGAAGAGATAAGTCGGTGTACGCTTAATAATTTGATTTAGAAAGCCTCGCTGATTTATTTCAGCGGGGCTTTTTTGTTTTGCTTGTAATCGAACCAACCTAAGGTTTGAAATGAATAAATAATAAAATCCAGTTGCCCGGCAAAATTTAATTTGAAAACACCTTACTCCTTCCTCACCAATTTTTGCCTTTTTAATAAACAAATACTTCTTGCTATTTAATATGACCACTATTTACCAAGCTCTCGAAAAAAGAATTCTCGTCCTCGATGGGGCTATGGGAACTATGATTCAACGTTACCATTTGGAAGAGGCTGATTTCCGCGGTCAGATTTTTTTAAATCACTCCCACCCCTTGAAAGGGAACAACGACCTGCTTTCTATTACCCGACCAGATGTTATTAAAGCCATTCACCGCGAATACCTGCAGGCAGGAGCCGATATTATTGAAACCAATACCTTCAGTGGAACCTGGATTGCCCAAGCCGACTATAAATTGGAAAGTGCAGTTTACGACATCAATTTCCAATCTGCTAAAATTGCTAAGGAAGTTGCAGCTGAATTTACTGCCCAAAACCCCGATAAGCCTCGCTTTGTTGCCGGTGCCATGGGACCCACCAACCGAACCGCTTCCCTCTCCCCCGATGTTAACAACCCGGGCTACCGTGCCATTACCTTCGACCAATTGGTCGACGCATACTCCGAACAAGTAAAGGCACTAATCGAAGGTGGATGCGACCTCCTCCTTGTGGAAACTATCTTCGACACCTTAAATGCCAAAGCAGCGCTTTTCGCCATTGACCAATACTTCGACCAAACCGGCACCAAACTGCCAATCATGGTCAGCGGTACAATCACTGATGCTAGCGGCCGAACCCTTTCCGGACAAACCGTTGAAGCATTTTTACATTCCGTTTCCCACTTGCCTCTTCTTAGTATTGGACTAAACTGCGCCCTTGGTGCACCGCAAATGAGGCCTCACATTCAAACCCTATCTAAAAATACCGAATTCCGAATCTCTGCCTACCCCAACGCAGGTTTGCCTAATGCTTTCGGAGAATACGACGAAACCCCCGACATTACCGCAGCTCACATCCGCGATTGGCTAGAACATAACTTCGTTAATATTGTTGGAGGTTGCTGTGGAACTACTCCGGACCATATTCGTGCCATAGCTAATGAAGCAGCCAAATTCTCTCCCAGACCTCTGCCTCAACTTCCCAAAATCCCTCACTACAGCGGTTTAGAACCTTTAACCATTTACGAGGGTAGCAACTTCATCAATGTGGGTGAAAGAACCAATGTAACAGGTAGTAAAAAATTCGCTAAGCTTATCTTAGAAGGCAATTTCGAAGAAGCACTTGCCATCGCTCGTCAACAAGTTGAAAACGGAGCCCAGGTGATTGATATCAATATGGATGAAGGTATGTTGGATGGCGTTCAGGCCATGACCAACTTCCTAAACCTCATTGCCTCTGAACCCGAAATTTCCAAAGTGCCCATCATGATCGATAGCTCCAAATGGACCGTTTTGGAAGCCGGCCTCAAATGCATTCAGGGTAAAGCCATCGTCAATTCTATCTCCCTTAAAGAAGGTGAAGAAAAATTCATCGAACAGGCCAAACTCGTTCGTCGATATGGCGCCGCCGTAATCGTCATGGCTTTCGATGAAAAAGGACAAGCCGATAATTACCAACGACGTATTGAAGTTTGTGAACGTGCCTACCGAATCCTCACCGAAAAAATAGGATTCCCTGCTACCGACATCATTTTCGACCCCAATATCCTTACTGTTGCAACCGGAATAGAAGAACATAATAACTATGCGGTTGACTTTATCAATGCAACCCGATGGATTAAAGAACATCTCCCCGGAACCAAAGTGAGCGGAGGTGTCAGCAATATATCGTTTTCTTTCCGTGGAAATGAACCCGTGCGTGAAGCCATGCACACCGCTTTCCTATACCATGCCATTAAAGCCGGTTTAGATATGGGAATTGTTAATGCAGGACAAATCGGTGTGTACGACGAAATACCCAAAGACCTCCTGGAACGCGTAGAAGATGTACTCCTGAACCGTAGACCGGATGCAACAGAACGCCTCGTTGAATTTGCCGAAAGCCTGAAAGGTACTAAGGGCAAAGCAGAGAAAAAAGATGAAGAATGGAGGAATGCCCCCGTGGAAGACCGCCTGAAACATGCTCTGATAAAAGGTATGGTCGAGTTTATTGATGCCGATACCGAAGAAGCCCGACTTAAATACGAAAAACCATTGTCTGTTATCGAAGGTCCTCTCATGGACGGCATGAATGTAGTTGGTGACCTGTTTGGACAAGGGAAAATGTTCTTACCTCAGGTTGTGAAAAGCGCCAGGGTTATGAAAAAAGCAGTTGCTTACCTCATGCCATTTATGGATGCAGAAAAAGAAGCCGGGGCAAGCCAATCTCAAGGAAAGGTGCTTATGGCAACCGTAAAAGGCGATGTGCACGATATTGGTAAAAATATCGTTGGCGTAGTTCTAGGTTGTAATAATTACGAAGTTATCGACCTGGGAGTGATGGTTCCTACCGAAAAAATCCTCGATACCGCACTTGCCGAAAATGTGGATGTAATAGGCCTCAGCGGACTTATTACCCCTTCCCTCGACGAAATGGTTTCCATCGCTAAAGAAATGGAACGCAGGGGCATGAAAACACCTCTACTCATCGGCGGAGCAACTACTTCCAGGGTTCATACCGCAGTTAAAATTGAACCACATTACAGCGGAACCACCGTTCACGTCCTGGATGCAAGTCGAAGCGTTCCCGTAGTTAGCAACTTGCTCTCCAAGGATGCTAAAACCAAATTCGAAACCGATTTAAAAGCCGAATACCAAAAACTAAGAGAACATCACAATAAACATAAATCCGAAAAAGAACTCATTAGCCTGGAAGAGGCTAGAAAAAACAAATACCAGGCAAACTGGAACTCCGCCAATCGCATTAAACCATCCTTCCTGGGTATAAAATCCTTCGAAAATTACCCTCTGGACGAAATTGCTCAACACATCGACTGGACTCCCTTTTTCCAAGCCTGGGAATTGGCCGGTAGGTTTCCTAAAATTCTGGATGACGAAATTGTTGGAAAAGAAGCTCAAAAACTCTTTGCTGATGCCCAATCCATGCTTCAACGAATTGTAAACGAAAAATGGCTGACCGCCAAGGCAAGCATTGGTTTTTGGAGAGCAAATCAAGTCAACCACGACGATATCGCTCTGTTTGCTGATGATGCCGGAACCCAACAATTTCAAACCTTGCACACCCTTCGTCAACAAGGTAAAAAAGCTGCGAATGTTCCAAGCTTGGCATTGGCCGATTTTGTCGCCCCTAAAGAAGCAGGCGAAGATTACATCGGCGCCTTTGCACTTACAACAGGTATCGGAATTGAAAAATGGATTGAACAATTTGAAAAAGATCACGACGATTATTCTTCCATCATGCTCAAAGCCCTGGCTGACCGCTTGGCAGAAGCTTTTGCAGAATTAATGCATCGTAAAGTAAGAACCGAATTATGGGGCTATGCTAAATCAGAAAACCTCACCAACGAACAATTAATTGATGAGGCTTACCAAGGAATTCGTCCGGCACCTGGTTATCCTGCTTGTCCGGATCATACCGAAAAACCGGCTATTTTCCAATTGCTCGATGCGGAAAATCTTACCCAAATTCATTTAACCGAAAGCTTGGCTATGTACCCCACTGCTGCTGTTTGTGGCCTGTATTTCGCTCATCCGGAAGCCAAATATTTTGGATTAGGTAAAATCGCCAAAGATCAGGTGGAAGATTATGCCAAACGCAAAGGCCAATCGGTTGAATACATCGAGAAATGGCTGGGCCCGTGGTTAGGTTACTAGTTTATTTATTTGGCGGGTCCCATTCGCATTAACTAAGTGCATCGGCCCAAAAGAAGCAAGGCTCATGGTCGGGCTATACGTTCCAAGTCCTCGCCGCCCGGGCTAACGCCGCGGTCGCCTGTGGGCTTTCCACTGCTATCCCTACCCGACTACAGCCCAAAATTTCACGCTTTGAACTAACCCCATCAAGCTTCCATGTTTGTATGAAAACATACATTTTGGGGTTCCGACCGGGTAGGGATTGTAACGGAAAGCCCACAACCCGAACACTTTCGGGTGAGGACTTGAAGTGAAAAGCCCGACCTGAGCCCTTGCAAAAAACCCTGAAATCGAAACAAAATCGGAAGGCGAAGGGACCCGCCAAAAAAAAGAACGAAATATTCAAAAAAAACAAACCCGGTCAGTTCCTGGAACCGCCGGGTTTAAAAAGCCCCTGAATAGGCTTAAAGAATTTACAATCCGTTAGTTGTTTAGGATTTTAGCATTAGGATAACGTTGTAACCAACTATGAAATGCTTCTTTACTCCTTACGATAATGGTTGTTCTACTGTCTAATTGCACAGTTATTCTTTCAATACCCTCTTCCGACGCTTTGGTTTTTGCTGATCTCGCCATAACTTGTTTCTAATTAACGGGGCTAATGTATGGCTGTTACTGAAAGTGCCAAATGATTTTTCGTTAAAAAGAACTAATATTCGTCATAATTTAGACTAACAACTCAAGCCTGTAAACCAATCCTCACATACCGTAGTCAAGTGCTGATTTTCAACACATTAATTCTTTTTCGAATTCTGTGAAAGCAAAAATCCAATATCTAAACCGGTAAACACCACATAGTAAGTCATAAACCACAAAAGGAAAGAAACTGCATCGGAATTGTGGGTAAATACATAAATTATTATGAAGGCAAAATACAAGGCCAACTTAATGCCCATACTTCCCATAAATACGTTTATAAAACTTTGAGGCCGCCCACTGATGGCATTGGAGACAAAATAATGAGAAACGGATGAGGCAAGGAAAATAAACAATACGCTAAAAGGCAAAACAGGCAGTAAAACCAAATCGGGAACCAACTGATGTGCAATAAATGGAGCGGCAATACAGAGCAAGGCAACCGAACCGGATACCAACATAAACTGAGAAAAACTTTTGGAAAACTTCATACAGGTTAAATACCATTTTTATCCCATTCCAAACCTTGGAAATAGGCCATTTGTTTATTAATTTTTTTAGGAGATAAGGTTCTGCCAATCCAGGCAAACACAGAAACGATAGGACCAATAACTGACAATGCCGCCACGATGTAATACAAAAACAATTTCAATCGAAAATAACGATTGGGGTTTCCGGGACCACCCTTTTTACGAATGAAATTGGCCCAGAGTCCAAAAAGTCGAATAGCCCGGGTTTCGATAGGAATCAGATTAGGATTAACTGCTACCGCATTGGCTTTTACAAGTTCAGGTTGCATGCCTGAAAAATCACCTTTAGACAAATAAGCATGAATAATTTCTCCAAACTTTGAAGCATGTTGAATTTGAGCATCAGTAACACCGGATGGACCAAAAATTCCACCCATAAATCCTTCCTTCTTACCTGCAAATAGCCAAGCTGAAAGGGTAATTAAACTTACCACATTTGAAGCCGGATCTACCAATGCAATATTCCCAACCAATCTTGCCTTACGAACCAATAACAATTCTTTCAATTTTTCCATGGCGTTTAGCCACATATTTCTGCACCCCGTAACAGTAATTATTGGCTTATTGGCAATTAGACTCTTAACATCTTCCTTTTCCAACAAGCCTTGCACTAACAAACTTGGCGATAAAAACCAGGGAGCATAACCAAGAATAACCAAATCGTAGCTCTCCATTTCCTGAATCGGCTCAACCAATAATTCGTCGGGTCGAGGCATGCCCAAAAATGTTTCGGGCATTAAATCAAAAAAAGTAGGAACAGTCCAGGGAAAAGGATAATCCTGAACGGGATAATACCGTTTGTAATCTACCTGATGACCGGCCATTTCCAAAGGCTTGGTTATGGAATTAAGAATTCGGGTAAGCTGTCCGGTTTGGCTCCAATAAAGCACTACTATCTTCGACACATTCTTTTGGTTAAGGAGAAAAAATCGGTCAAAAATAAAAATTTGTCCATGAGTTCTACTTAAAATCCATGGAAACTTAAAAAATGTCAGGGCTTTTTATGTAGGTTTGTGGTCTAAAGTTTAATTCGATTGAGAGTCCTGCTGTCGACATTTGCAATTTTTCTTTCCCTGGTTAGTTCGGGCCAATCGGACATGCTTCTTACCAATGGAAAGCTTAAAAAAGTATATGTTTATTCAATTGATTATTTCCATGTCAGATATGCTAAAAAGCTAAAACCCAACCTTAATTTGGCATTGGTAGAAAGCCAAACTAAAGTATTGGAACAGAATTTCCTGAAGAAACTTTACCTAATAAACACTCATTATAGCCAAAAACTAGAAAAGTATAAAGCCAAGGGAAAAAGTCAGAAGGAAGTGGATGAATTTAGCTTTGATCAAAAAATAAAACAAGCAACAGAAGAAGAAAAGCTTCAAAAAGAAAAAGACCTGGCAATAGCCAAACTCAGTTACCAAGGCTTAAAGAAAAAAAGAAAGGAAATGGTTTTTTCGGTAACAACGGAAGGAGTAGAACAGGTGATTTATAGTCCCGACACCTTGGGTTTTCTGGACTCAAGTAAGGTGGAAGTAGAATACAACGTTGGAGAAATGCGGAGGTATATTAAAGGAGAGCAAGACGGGCGCAAAGTAAAATCGCCTTGGGCTACCGTTTGGGGCACCGGAATTGGAGCCATTGGTGGCATAGGTGGAGCATTTTGGGGGCCAGTGATTCCAGCCACCTATATTGTTTTGGTTGCAGTAAAAAAGAAAAATAAAAACCTGGAAAAACAAGTTCCAAAACCGGAGTTATTAGAAGATGAAGCCTATATGGATGGATTTAATAAAACTGCCAAACGCCGCAAAGTTGCCAATGCTACCTATGGCGGAATTGCCGGACTTGCAGTTGGAATTGGAACTTACCTGTATCTTCTTAGGTTTAAATAGTCAAACCCATTTTAGTTTAAAGCCGCTTTTGAAAAATCAACTTTTCTACCTTTTACTTATTCTTACTTGCTTTGGATTGGGCTGTACACCTTCCGATCCAACCGATCCAACCATCATTGATAATACCAAAGAGACCAACTTTGTTTCTGATTGGATGGAAAAATTGGGAAGTACTTCTTCACGTGCCGGGCTCAATTCCCCCAAAGCTTCCAGGGTATTTGCCTATTGCGGCATTGCTTGCTACGAAGGAATTCACTTTAGCAATACCCAACTCCATTCACTGGAAAACAAAATAAATGGACTAACCAACTTACCTAAACCTTCCGATTCCAAGTCTTACCATTGGGGATTGGTTTCCAGTTTTGCACAAAAGCAGGTTTCTTTTTATTTGTTTAACACCGCCTCTATCGAGTTGAGGCAGGAATTGGTTGATTTAGCACAAAACCACCGCAGCCAACTCATGAATCAGGGGGTTAGCGCTGAAATTATCGGCAATTCCATTTATTTTGGCGAAGAACTAGGTAATGCCATCATTCAATGGATTATGAATGATAATTTTAAAACCGCAGATACCAGCTCCTATACCATTCCTACAGGTTTAGGTTTATGGGAACCAACAGCTTCCGGAAATCCGGTTTTGCCACATTGGGATAAATTTCGTTACCTCGTTTCTGACCCGGAAATGGTTTGCAGCCCAGGAATTCCAAACTACTTTTCTACCGAAACCAACTCCATTTACTACCAGGATGCCTATGAAGTTTACGAACTTAGCTCTGCTATAACTGACGACCAAAAACAAATAGCCGACTACTGGGCTGATGGTAAAAATGGAGTTAGTGCAGCTCATCATGCACTGGAATTGTTGCGAAATATCATTCGACAAAAGAACCTTAACCAGGAAACCTCGGCTTTAGCATTTGTTAAATTAAGTATTGGACTCAGCGATGTTTACCAAAATTGCTGGAAAACCAAATACCAACACAATTCCATGCGGCCTGAAACTTACATCAAACAACAATTAAACAATAACTGGCAACCCTACCTTAGCTCTCCTGCTACACCTGAATTTAGTTCTGCCATGGCCGTGCAATCCGGGATGATTTACCAAGTATTCCAGGACCTATTTGGCGATTTAAATGTGGTTGATAGTAGTTTGGTATCAAAAGGAATTAGCCCCCGAAGCTACTCAAGTGTAAATCAGTTAGTTGATGAAGCAGCCTACTCGTCCTTGTATGGAGGAACTCAATTTAGACATAGCATTGAACAGGGAATGTATCAAGGTCGTTGTATTGGGCAAAAAATCAACGAATTGGACTTGTAAAACCAAGCGCTAAGCTCACAATCTAATCGTAAAATTCAACCTGATTGGAATTAACTCCGGCAAGAGTTATCGCTATTTTCTACTTGAATCCAATATCATGTTGGGACAAATTCATTCTTTTCCTCCGATATTTCAATTAGCCTAACCGATAGCAATTCTGTTAAGGTATAATCCAGGTTTAGCATTAATAGATATAAATAACTTTTGCATCGGTACATTCCGGTATAATTTTCAAAATAGTTTTTGGACTATTTCTCAATTCACATTGATATAACCCAATTTTTTTCCAACTTGCAGCCATGACCATTCAAGAAGCACAAACCAAAGTTGATCAATGGATAAAGACCACCGGAGTGAGGTATTTCAATGAGCTAACCAATACCGCCATCCTCATGGAAGAAGTTGGCGAAGTGGCTAGAATTATGTCAAGAAAATTTGGCGAACAATCCTTTAAGGAAGGCGAAAACGATGAAAAACTTGGCGACGAAATGGCGGATGTTCTTTTTGTACTAATTTGCTTAGCCAACCAAACAGGAATAGACCTAACTCAATCCCTTGAAAAAAATTTAGACAAAAAATCCAAAAGGGATGCCAACCGACATAAAAACAATCCAAAATTAACAAGCTAGTTCATGGAGTCATTTGTAGAAAGGGTAGCGCAACATATATTAACCAATTATCCGGATCAGATTCACCAATTAGCGGTTGTATTTCCCAACCGCAGGGCAGGTACTTTTTTAAAAAGAACCCTGGCTCGTTTGGCCGGTAAACCAATTTGGTCGCCTTCTACTTTTTCAACCGAAGAGTTTATGGTAAAACTATCCGGGATGACCTTACTGGATAACCTAAGTGCCTTGTTTAAGCTATACCAGGTTTATACCGAATTGGAAGGAGAGAAAGCCGATACTTTTGAAAAATTTATGGGCTGGGGGCCGACTTTAGTAAAAGATTTTAATGAAATTGACCTATTTCAAATTGATGCCAGGCAATTGCTGAATTACCTATCAGATGTAGAAAAATTAAAACAATGGAATGTTGGTGACCCCGAGCCAACTCCTTTGCAAAAAGAATACTTAGAATTTTGGGAAAAGCTTTCAAGTTGGTACCTTGCCTATACCCAAGTTCTAAAACAAGAAAATAGCGGTTACCAAGGACTCATATTTAGGGAAGTAGCACAATCAAAACTCCGATACACTTCCAATCTTCCATTTAAGAAAATAATTTTGGCAGGATTTAACGCCCTCAACACCTGCGAAGAAGAGCTATTCTCCTTTTTGATAGAAAGTGGACAAGCAGATATGTTGTGGGATCTGGATAGCTATTACACCCAAGATCCAATACAAGAAGCCGGGTACAACTTCCGAAAACTCGCTAACAAAGCTGTAATTACCAAGGCAATAAAACCATTAGAAGTCAATTACTTATCCGAATTACCGAAGAAAATCACCATTACCGGAGTTCCTATGCAAACCGCTCAGGCCAGGTCCATGCAACTGTTGCTGGAAGAATGCGCCACCCGGGAGTCCATCAGCATTGAAACAGCTATAGTACTTGGAAATGAAGAGTTAATTTATCCGGTTCTATCTTCCATTCCGGTTTCATTGGGAAATTTCAATGCCACCTTAGGTCTACCATACGGATCTACCAAATCCTTTTCATTCATGATGATAGTGTTGGAATTAATGGAATATTCCAACCTTCATCACCGAATTTCAAACCGTTTGCTTTTGTCTTTATGTTTACACCCCTATGCCGAACACTGGTTGGGGATAGAATCCATAAGACAAATACAAAAAAACCTTCAAGAAAAAAAAATCAAATTTGGCTTCAGCTTTGAGGAACTCATGGACGACATGAGTCCAAAAAATCAAACCAAATTTCAATGGTTGAAAGCCCAAATGTTCAACCCGACTGAAACTTGCCAAATTTTAAATAACCTTGTTGAAGAGATTCTGGAGAAATTAAATCTAACTAGCCATTCTGACGACTTGGAAACCGAAGAACAAATTGGTCAAAATCTATTAAGTCAGGAATTGTACTTCACGAAGGAAATTTTAGAAAAACTAGGTCGGTTTATTCCGTTATTGCCTAGCAACGAAATCAGTCTAAAATCATTAATCAAAATCATTAATCTTTTAGCAGCGAAAGAAAGTATTCCCCTCGTTGGAGAGCCATTAAAGGGGCTGCAAGTAATGGGAATGTTAGAAACACGGAACCTGGATTTTAAAAACATTTTCCTTCTGGGTTTTAACGAAGGCAAAATTCCATCCGGAGAAAACACCGCTACCTTTATTTCCAACGAATCCCGGTTTCATTTTGAACTACCAACCCAGCATGAGCGGGATGCAGTTTTCGCTTATCACTTTTATAGATTAATGCAACGTGCTGAGAACATTTGGCTCATTTACGATACGGATGAAGAAAAAGGAGAACCCAGTCGATTTTTGCTTCAGGTAGAAAAGGAATGGTCTAAAATAAATAAGAACCTTAGTATTGAATACAGGAATCCATTTCAGCTACCAACTGCTGCAAAGGAGCCCAATTTACTAGTAAAAAAGAATCCAAACCACCTGGAAAGCATTTGGAAAATAGGACAAGAAAATGGCTTTTCACCAACTGCTTTAAACTCCTTTAGAAAATGCAGCTTGCAGTATTATCTCAAATACCTGGCACGCATTCAAGGAGAAGAAAGGGAGGAAACCCAATTAGAATATAACTTGTTTGGAACCATTATTCATGCTTGTTTAGAAACCTTGTTTACACCCTTTATAGGAACCCGGATTTCGAAAGAAATAGTGGAAATAATTCAAAGCCGAAGTAATGAAGAGTTAGAACAAAAATTTGAAGAATTAACCCATATTGCAATACAGGATGCCGGAAGATATATCATTGATTTAGAGATTGCAAAAACCTATATTTCCAATTATTTGGATAAACTTTCTGAAGAATTAACCCAGGAAACCATCCTTTATACCTTGGAAAAAACCATGGAATGGTGGATAGATTTAGGTGAAGAAAAGCGAGTAAAAATCAGCGGAAAAACCGACCGAATTGACCGGATTGGCTCGGATTACTTTGTACTAGACTATAAAACCGGAAAAATTGATAAAAAAGAATTGAATCTTAATGAATGGGAAGAATTGCTTGAAAAACCAAATCTAGACAAGGTTTTCCAATTAATAAGTTATTCCTGGTTATTGAACCGTTCTGAACAAGTTCCGCCCGAAGACATTGTACCCGCCTTCATTTCATTTCGAAAGTTAAATGACTGGCACTTGAAACTTACCCTATCACCCGGCATTTCTTCCCAAACAGATCGATTAGACAAGGAAAGCCTTGTTAAATTTGAAGAAATTATAAAAACTATATTGAACAATTTGTTGGATATAAATCAAAATTTCACTCAGACCGAAAACAAGAAAATCTGCGAATCTTGCGATTACAAAAAACTATGTTCCCGATAAATTTAACCTAAAAATGTCATTAGAAATTTTAAACTACGTTTCGAGACAAGTGTTAGGATGGTTTTCAAGTATTTTTTACCGAGAGAACATTTTGTAATATCAATTTATATATTAATTTTCTTATGTAAAATTGTAATAACATAATGTATCCTCGGCATATTCCTAAATTGGTAAGAATACCGAGAGTACAAAATGTAAGTCCTATGAAGAGTTAATATTTCTTGTAAAATAGGACTAACATTTTGTTTCCTCGGCACTAACTAACACTAGCTCGGGGTTAACCTGTCTACCCACATCCAAACGCACTTGTCATTTGTTCACTTCGTTTCAAATGATAATTTCGGGATTAAGCCGGTAAGTAAAGGTTGGAAATTGTTCCAACTTGCAGTGGACGAATAGATAAAGAAGGTCTTGTGTAACCTATTAAACTATGAGGTTGCACCCTCGGGCAACGATAGAGGCAAGTAGCTCCAAGCCAACGCAGCGTTTAGCGGAGTTGGCTTGGACTACAGCCGATAGCGTGACCCGAACGCCCGTGCAAGGTATTGGGGTTTAGCAAAACTAGTGTTGGGCGGAGGGGGCCCGCATACTAGGAATTTAAAAATAAACGATTCGTCTCGGTGGACTTATTCTGCAGACCCTAATTACCTGACAGTTCCTCCAAACTAGAACGAATAATAGCCACACATTCCAGCAATTGCTCTTCGGTAATACAAAGCGGAGGGGCAAATCGGATGATATTCCCATGGGTTGGTTTGGCCAACAATCCCTTTTCTGCCATTTTTAAACAGAGATCCCAAGCACTCTTTCCGGGCTTTTCATCAATTACAATGGCATTAAACAAACCCTTTCCTCTTACCAAATGTAGAAGATCGCTTTGGGTTTTTCTTAGTTCAGTCCGAAAAATTTCACCCAAGGCATAGGCATTTTGAGCCATATTTTCCTCCACTAAAACCTGGAGCGAAGTAATGGCCACAGCACAAGCCAATGGATTTCCGCCGTAGGTACTACCATGCTGACCGGGTTTAATAGTTAACATCACTTCATCGTTGGCAAGCACGGCACTAACCGGCAAAACCCCGCCCGATAAAGCTTTACCCAAAATAAGCATATCCGGATGTACCCCTTCATGGTCACAGGCAAGCATTTTACCTGTTCGGCAAAGTCCGGATTGGATTTCATCAGCAACAAACAATACATTTGCCTCCTTGCACAAATTGAAACAAGCTTTCAAATAACCTTCATCCGGCACTACAATTCCGGCTTCCCCTTGAATAGGCTCTACTATAAATGCCGCCACATTCGGATTTTGCAAGGCAAGAGCTAATGCGTTAGAATCGTTGTATGGAATAATTTGAATACCCCCGGTAAAAGGTCCAAAGTTCGATTTACTATCCGGATCGGTACTTGCAGAAACAATGGTGGTGGTACGACCGTGAAAATTGTTTTCACAAAAAACTATTACAGCTTCGTCTGTTGCAATTCCTTTAACCTCGTAAGCCCATTTCCTGGCCAATTTAATGGCTGTTTCAACTGCCTCAGCACCTGAGTTCATTGGCAAAACCTTATCAAACCCAAATAAAGAGGTGATATACTGCGCATATTCACCTAACAAATTATTGTGAAATGCCCGGGAAGTAAGGGTTATTTTTTGCGCCTGGCTAATTAGGCTTGCAATAATTTTCGGGTGACAATGACCTTGATTGACAGCACCATAAGCCGATAAAAAATCGAAATACTGTTTACCTTCCACATCCCAGACATAAACTCCTTCACCTCGCTCCAAAACAACCGGTAGCGGATGGTAATTATGTGCTCCAAATTTTTCTTCAAGCTGAATTAATTCTTGTGAAAGGCTCATTTCTATTACATTAGACATAAGTTCCGATTTTTGCAAAGATAAAAGGAAAACCCGACTTACAGGTATAATTACCTGCAAACCTCGCCAGGCTGCAAACTATTCCTAAATCCAAGCAACAAGTTTTTACAGAACGAAATGGAGTACAAATAGCTTACTCAAACCATTCCTGGCTGGAATACTTTCTATATTGAATTAATTTGGCCATGTGAGTAAAAGCCTTTACCAGACCTGCTTCCGATTTCCCATCCGGCTCCAATGCAATTGCCGTTCGAGAAACTTGAGTCTTTTTACCTGCTTCAGGCAAAACCCTGTCGATGCATTCTGCCTGATCGAATCGGCACTTAATAATTACCTGCTTTTCTTTTATCCCAAAAACAATATCTTCAGCATTAACGGCCATTAATTCTACCACATCCCTTCGAATAAGTTTCCCATTTTCAAAGCATTCAATTGTTAAGTATCCCTTCTTCACATCAATGGTATATTTGCCGGATAATTTACCGTTGATGTATTCAATTGTTTTTTCCATACTTACATCCTGCCCGGAAGCGTTATGGGTAAAAACCAAAGAAAGAAAAAGGCTAAAAAGAATCAAGAGTTTATTCATGTTTCGAACATTCATTAGCAAAAATCGTAGTAATTTCCCTTTTGCCCAAACCTTTTGAATATTTTTTCCAGAAATACAGTTAAATCAGGACTTACCTTGCTAATTATTTTGGCAAGTTCGGTTTATTCCATTGGGCAAAAGGCCAGGTTTTACGGTAAGTTCATTGTTGAAAAGGGAAACATGGACAAAGCGGTTATCTATATTACCAAAAACGGTCAAGCGGTTAGAACCATCTATCCGGATGGACAAAAGTTTGAATTTGACTGTGAATTGAATGCAGATTATATTTTTTCGTTTGAAAAGCCGGGCTACATCACCAAGAAAATTGCTATTAACACCTATGTTTCAGACGATCGAAAGGATGAAGGCTTTGATCCTTATCGGTTTTTTGTCTACCTATTTCCTCAGATTGAAGGAGTAAACACGGTTATTTTCAACCAACCCGTTGGGAAAATCATGTACAAAGACGACGAAGATGATTTTGGTTTTGATACAGATTACACCAAGAGTATTGAAGCACAAATGAAGGATTTTGAAGCAGATTATAAAAATAAGGAAAAGCAGTTAGAAGCCAATCCGCCACCGGCAGCAGCGGCACAAGCAGTTCCTACTCCGGTAACACCTGCACCTGCGCCTGCAACATCCAATGCTGCCGCGCCATTGCCTCCACAGCCCGAAGCATCTCCGAAACCGGTAATAAGCCAATCTAAACCTGCCATTAATCCAGCCATGGAAGAGAATGCAAAAAAATCATTTTCACCCGCTATTGCCGAGGATTATAAAAAATTCTCCAATGGCACTGAAGATTTAGAAAAACGCAAACAAATTTTGGCCGCTGAAGACCAGGCCAGAAGAGACCGGGAACTAGCTGCAATGAGTGAAGACGAAAAAAGAAGAAACCGAGTAGCCGCCAGCATCGAAGAAATGAAACGAAACCAATATCCCAAGCCACCTGAACCCAGTTACCGCAGAACAGAAAACTACATTAAGGAAGCAAGAAGAGAAATATTAGAAATCATTTTAACAGGAGAATCCGTATCCACAGTTTATAGAAGAGTAAAATGCGATTTCGGTGGTGAATATTATTTCAGAAACAATATCAGCATTTCCAAATGGATGTTTGACAATGCCTTTACCACCAAAATAGGTAAATAATCAAATTTCTGAGGTAAAGTCCATTGCCACTTCAGATTGGGACTTACTTTTGCACAAATTTTCTTATGTCAAACTCTTCTCCATTAAATGTTTCGGACAAATTTCTGTTCCGATTTGTAACAGGGATTTCCATTTTTGTTTTTCTAGTGGTGGTTCTTTTAAACAGAAAACTTATTCCTGTTACCATAGAAACCCCGGATTTTGTGTATTTCCTTCCAAAATTAAATGCCATTTTAAACGGAACTTGCGCCCTTTTGCTGCTGGTTTCCCTTTACTTTATTAAACAAAAAAACATCGAAATGCATAAGAAGGTCAATTTATTGGCTTTCATCATTTCCGCTGTATTTTTAGTTTCCTATATCCTATTCCATTACTTTGTAAAAGAAACTTCCTTCGGCGGACAAGGTTCCATCAGGTATGTGTACTACACCATACTTATTACCCATATTGTGCTGGCTGCCATTGTTTTACCTTTGGTATTATTATCGTTTCACCGAGGCTTGCAAATGGATGTTGTACGTCATCGAAAACTAGTTAGGTTTGCCTATCCAATTTGGTTATATGTGACCATTTCAGGAGTTGTGGTTTATTTGATGATTTCACCTTACTACCAATTTTAATAAAATGAAACCCAAAACAATTTTGATTTTCGTTGTAGTGTTGGCAACTATTCTTATACTTTCCAATAGCGAACTAATGGCTCAATGTGCCATGTGCAGAGCCAACGTAAAAACCAACCTCAACGACAATGATGGAATTGGAGGCGTAGGGCATACCTTAAACAATGCCATTTTGTATTTAATGGCGGTTCCTTACCTGCTGATTTCCTCCGTTTTTTATGTATTCAACAAAGAAAAAGTAGATAACTGGGTTACAGCAAAATGGAATTCATTTCGTTCTGGAAGTAAATCCGGAAAAACTTCTGTAGAGGCTTAATAACCTAGTTTCTCTTTTACCTTTCCAAGAACTGTTATTGCAATTTTCCTTGCCTTAACGGCACCGATTTTCAATTGTTCATCAATTTCATCGGGGTTAGCCATTAAATGGGTGTAGATTTTTCTTTCCTCCTGAAATTTTTCAACCAGCACCTCAAACAAAGCCTGTTTAGCATGTCCATAACCAAATCCACCTGCTTGGTATTTGGCCCGAATATCAGCGACTTGGCTTGGTTCAGCAACTAATTTATACAAATTGTAAACGTTACAAGTATCCGGGTTTTTTGGTTCTTCAAGCGGGGTACTATCCGTTTGAATGGATTTAACCACTTTCAGCAATTCCTTCTCAGGCAAGAAAATATCAATGGTATTTCCATAAGATTTACTCATTTTTTGGCCATCGGTACCCGGAACAATCATCACCTCTTCCTGAATTTTAGCTTCAGGAATAACCAACACTTCTCCGTAATGAAAATTGAAGGTTCTGGCAATATCTCTGGTCATTTCCAAATGTTGCTGTTGGTCTTTTCCAACCGGAACTACGTTGGCATCATACAACAAAATATCGGAAGCCATTAAAACCGGATAGGTAAACAAGCCTGCATTTACATCACTCAATCGCTCAGACTTATCTTTAAAAGAGTGCGCATTAGCAAGCATTGGAAATGGCGTGAAACAATTCAAATACCAGGTTAATTCGCAAACCTCAGCCATATCACTTTGGCGATACAGCGTATTTTTCTCCGTATCAAAACCAAAGGCCAACCAGGCAGCAGCAACGGCTCTTACATTTCTTTTTCTAAGTTCAGCATCCTTAATGGTGGTTAAAGAATGTAAATCGGCAATAAATAAAAAGGCATCATTGGCGGGGTCGTTGCTCATTTCAATAGCAGGTCGGATAGCTCCCAAAATATTTCCCAGATGAGGGATACCTGTACTTTGAATTCCGGTTAAAACACGTGGCATGGCTTAAGATTGAGCGCAAAAATAACCAATACCTATTACAAATCTGAAATAGACCAATGTTACATGGCAATTGGCTTAGTAAACTGCTTAATTAGTTAGCTAAAGAAACTCGGCATTTCTTTTCAAACCCAACCATCCTGTTCTTTTAACGGCAGATTTAGAAAAAAATCGACTAAAAACCTCCTCCGTTATCTCTTTCCAACCCTCATATTCCAGCATATCCTCTTTTGGTAAGAAACGAGGCTCGTTGTGTGGTTTCGAAAAGCGATTCCAGGGGCAAACATCCTGGCAGGTATCGCATCCAAACATCCAGTCGTCGAATTTACCTTTCCATTCAACCGGAATAGCTTCTTTTAATTCAATGGTAAAGTAAGAAATACATTTACTGCCATCTACCACCTGCGGTTGAATAATGGCTTGGGTAGGACAGGCATCAATACATCGGGTACAAGTACCGCAATAATCCTTTATTGGTCCGTCGGGCTCCAGTTCCAGGTCTATGATTAATTCGGCAATGAAAAAGAAAGAACCCTGTTGCTTGGTAATCAGGTTGGAATTTTTTCCAATCCATCCTAAACCGGATTTTTGAGCCCAGGCTTTATCCATAACAGGAGCCGAATCAACAAAAACCCTCCCCCCCACTTCGCCAATCTCCTCCCGTATCAAACTTAAGAACTCGAACAATTTATCCTTAATTACCATATGATAATCTTCACCATAGGCATACTTAGAAATTTTATGGTTAGAGGATTGTTGTTTTTGATCCGGAAAATAATTAAGCAACAGAGAAACAACAGATTTAGCACCTGGCACAAGCAAACGAGGATCAAGTCTAAGATCAAAATAATTGGCCATGTAAGCCATTTTTCCATGGTAATTATTTGATAACCAAGCTTCTAATCTAGGGGCTTCCTCTTTTAAAAACTCTGCTTTAGAAATACCAACATAATCGAAACCAAGGCGTTTGGCAATGGCTTTAATTTGAACAGAATGTTGGAATTGTTTCATAAAAAACGGAAAACAAAGATAGAACGTAGCAAGTTGCAAACCACGCCTACCTGGCCTAAATAAACCAGAATCCAATTATTAAACCGGCTAATGCTGAATCAAATTCGGAAATAGATAAACCATTCTTACACCCTGATAACAGCTTTCTTTCCCTGCTTAATTCGTCTAAAACCAATAAGTTAACTGTGCAATTCGTACTTCAACTTAAAAATGTGGAATTCATCAAACCTAACGAACCTAGCTTATTTTAAAATACTTAGGATGCGGGCCCCCTCCGCCCTATATTTTTGATTCAAAACCCAAAACTACCTGCACGGGCGTCGGGTCACGCTATCGGCTGTAGTCCTCGTCCCCCTAGGCTATCGCCGTAGGTGTCCTGTGGGCTACTTGCCTCTATCGTTGCCCGAAGTGCAATCTCCAAGGTAATTACTAATCGAACTTGCGTCAGGATCTATTAGTATACTGCAAAGGGAGAAATATTCAATACTGCCATTTTTTCTAAGTTATTCTTTTAACTATGGTAAAAGTACTGCAGATCGGGCTTGCAACTCGGGCAACGATAGAGGCAAGTAGCTCCAAGACCTGAAAGCGCTAGCTGAAAGGGATTGGACTACAGCCGATAGCGTGACCCGAACGCCTGCTGCAATACCTTTGGAATAAACCAAAAGATTGACAGGCGGAGGGGGCCCGCCAAATAATCTATTAAAAAAAACAAGGTTTAAACCGGTAAATTATTCAGGAATTCCTAGAAAGAAAACTGCATGCGGCAGGTAAAAACATCGTCTTTAAGATCTTGCTCAAAGCCCTTCAAACTAGTTTTTTCATTGCGCACCCAATCATAGAATAACATCAATTTAAGGTTGGTATTAATGAGGTAATTAAATCCAAATCCAAAGGTTTGAAATTTGATATCTGCCTCGGTAAAGTTGGATGAAGCCGGTCCAATTTCAGCGCCACTCACTTTGGAATTAGGATCGAAAAAATCATACTTAAAAACCAGTTGATAATTTGGTTTGAAAACGGGTTGTATGAAGTAAAAAATACCGGCATTAAAAGGACGGATATAAATAGGATTGGCCAATTCGGTAGTATTTGCAGGGGTTCTATTAGAAGATTTGGAACCTGTTTGAGTACCCATCCAAAATTCGGCTCTCAGTTCAGTAATCCCCCATTTTGTTTTCAATCGGAATTGGGCATCGGCTTCGTAATATTGCCGCGGTGCCAGGCGTCCCACATTGGAAGGATTGGAATCGACTACAAACACTTGATTACCATTTGAACCGGTTTGAAGAAAATAGCGAGTTGGAATTTGCTGATTAATACCACCCGAAAGATAAGAGATGGAGGCAGAAAAGTCGAATTTGTTAACGTGATTAGCTCGGATAAAGGAAAGGCGACCAATTAAATCTTTGGTTTGGTCAAACTCTAAGTTATTAGTAAGGCCTTGTCCGTTGGAAACACTAAAGTCCAAAGAAAAACGATTCAACAATCCGGAAGCTTTTCTTGGCTGAATGGTTACCATGGCGCCCAGGTCGCGTTCGACCGGCAAGAGGGTTTGAGACACCCTACCCCGTTCAGGCGACTCCCTGACAGCAGAAGAATAATTCACTTCAAATCCGAAAGGTCTGGCGTAAACTCCGGTGGTAAAACAAAGCAAGCCCCATTTTTTT
The DNA here is from genome assembly GCA_019695265.1 of Bacteroidia bacterium. Classification (NCBI taxonomy): domain Bacteria; kingdom Pseudomonadati; phylum Bacteroidota; class Bacteroidia; species Bacteroidia bacterium. The sequence continues at coordinate 126,002 of JAIBAJ010000001.1, forward strand.
TCATAGATTCTTCCAAAAAAATCACGGATAAAGACTCCTCTTTCCGTGCCATCGAATTGAAAAACAAAATAGATAATAGGTAATTTTTGCTTGTTGAGTTTAAGATAATCAAACCTAATTCTACCTCGACGCAGGGTAAACCTATTGTTTGAATTAGAGCTAAAGTCCCCGCCTGAGAAACCTTTAGCGCCTTTGGATTCGGCCCATTGGTATTGGGGTTGAATATAACCTGAAATGTTAACATTACCAAACTTCTTCAGCAATGGTCTGAGTGTATCCACCATTAACAAAGAGGAGTCGGGTATGGTGATGAAAGGTTGCTGAGCGAATACATTTTGAATTAAACCCAATCCAAGAAAACAAAAAAGAAGGAATTTTTTCATTCAGCTTAACAATTTGATAATTCTGCAAAAAGATTGCCTTAATCTTGTTTAAAGTTTGCCTTAATATTAATTTAATGTTAAGAAATGGCCCAAACATGGATTAAATACAAAAATCTAATTATCAATAGATTATAAATCCATCGCTTGCAACCCTACTACAAGCCGGACAAAGGAAAAAGAATGAATTTGAAGATTAGGAAAGAAACTTTACATTGGCTTAACATTGGAAGGGGGGACCACTAATATTTTTGCTTCAAAATTTGAAATAGATGGATTTATCAGTTAGTTTACTAATTCTTCTTGCCATTTGCATTTTGTGTGCATGCGCCTTTGAATTTATCAATGGATTTCATGACACGGCCAATGCAGTAGCGACTGTAATTTACACCCACTCCTTAGAGCCAACCAAGGCCGTTTTACTTTCAGGAATTTGCAATGCTTTAGGGGTATTGGTAGGAGGAATATCGGTTGCTATGGGAATTATTAATTTGTTACCGATAGACATATTACTTGACCAACAGATTTCGCATAGTTTGAGCATGGTGTTTGCGATGTTATTGACAGCTATTATTTGGAATTTAGGCACCTGGTATTTAGGCATTCCGGCATCGAGTTCTCATACCTTGATAGGCTCCATTTTAGGTGTTGGGCTTGGATATTCCTTGTATTCGGGTGGAAGTTCATCTACAGTGAATTGGGGAAAAGCCGGCGACATCGGACTTTCCTTATTAATTTCTCCGTTCTTCGGGTTTAGTCTTACCATTTTCCTTATGTTTTTAATGAAACAATTTATCAAGGATAAAGAGATATTCAAAGAGCCAAACAAAAAGAAAGGTCCACCCAATTGGATAAAGTATTTATTGTGGTTTACCTGTGCTTCGGTGAGTTTTACACATGGATCGAACGATGGACAAAAAGGAGTTGGACTAATTATGCTAATCTTAATTGCGATTGCACCAACCTACTACGCTTTGGATATGGAAAAGAACCACAAGGATATGTTTTCGCAAGTGGCCCAGATTCAAAATGTTGCCTTTGCATTGGAACATACCAAGCTATCGTCTACAGATAGCGTACAGGTTTCAAAAATAAGTACTGAAACCTCCCAGTTAAATGCTTCTTTGGCCGCCATGGGAAATGATATTCATTTTAATAAGCAAGATCGGTTTAGAGGCAGAAAGAACATTTTGATTATTGAAAAGGCCAGTAAAAAACTTTTGGAAAGTGAGGATTTGGAGATTAGCGAATCACAACGCAAGGTGCTAAGCGGTTCGGTTAAAAAACTTTTGGATTATACCAATTACACCCCACTATGGGTAATAATACTCATATCCTTATCGCTTGGTATCGGCACCATGGTTGGCTGGAAACGAATCGTAGTGACCATTGGAGAGAAAATTGGAAAAACCCATTTAACTTATGCACAAGGAGCAAGTGCCGAATTGGTAGCAGCAAGCACCATTGGAGTTAGCACTATGTTAGGACTGCCGGTAAGCACCACCCATGTGCTTTCTTCGGGAATTGCAGGCAGCATGGTTGCCAGCAGTGGAATAAGAAACCTTCAGCGTAAAATGGTAACGAACATTGGATTAGCATGGGTACTTACACTTCCTGTTTGTATAACCTTATCGGCCAGTTTGTTTTATCTATTCCGCCTCATTGCCGGATAATCAAATTAGGGTAAGATGTTATTTGGCATGTTGAATTTTCTTCAGTTTCTAGGTTCTTTGGGTTTATTCCTGTATGGAATGAAAACCTTAAGTGAAGGAATTCAAAGAGCCGCCGGTGAGCCTTTAAGAAACTTGTTGCGATCGGCTACCAAACACCGAATTTTAGGGGTGTTAACCGGGATGCTATTGACCATCGTCATTCAATTTTCTTCTGCATCAACCGTGATGTTTGTGAGCTTTGTGAATGCAGATTTACTAACGGTTTTCCAAAGTTTTTCATTAATTATTGGTGCCAATATCGGAACCACCCTGAAAGGATGGCTGTTTGCCTATGTGGGATTTCAAGGTCAAATTCAGCTTTCGCACATTGCCATAGTACTATTAGGATTATTCTTTCCTGCTCTTTTTAGCAGAAACAAGAAACTCAAATACACGGCTGAATTCTTTTTTGGGATGGGAATTTTGCTGATAGGGCTTGATTTTTTAAAACGCAGCTTACCGGATGTACAAGAACACCCTGAATTGGTAGAATGGATAAGGAGTTACTCCTCACAAGGCTCAGCATCATTACTTTTATTTGTACTTATTGGAGCAATTATCACGGCCTTATTGCAAAGCTCATCAGCCATGATGATTATTGTTTTAGTTTCTGTAAGTCAGGGTTGGGTGGATTTTTACCATGCTTCAGCTATGATATTGGGAGAGAATATTGGGACAACCATAACTGCAAATCTAGCAGCACTGGTGGCAAATACGAATGCCAAACGGGCAGCTTTGTTCCATACGCTATTTAATTTAACCGGTGTAATCTTATTCTTGCCACTGCTATATCCCGCCTTGCAACTATTAGATCTGTTTTGCACCCAGGTTCTTCAAATGCCTGTATCTGCCTTTTCTTCTGCACCTAAGGCTCAGGAGGCCGTTATTCCTGTTGCATTGGCCGTTTTCCATACCATGTTTAACACCCTTACAGCATTGGTTGTTCTTCCTTTCCTGAAACAATTTGAAAAACTGCTATTATTTATTTTACCAAATAGAGAAGAAGAAGAACAGCACCATCTTCAATACATAAGCCGAGGACTTCTTAACACCACCGAAATATCTCTGGAAGAAGCTCGTAAAGAAATTGCAAGGTTTGGAAATATTACTCGCCGAACCACTACGTTTATTCAGTCCATCGTAGACGAAAAGGAATCCAAACACAAAGAAATACTTATTGAAAGAGTTGCAAAATATGAAGAAATAACCGATCGGATTGAATTGGAAGTGGCCAGTTATTTATCGCATGCTTCAGAACAAGAAATAAGTGTTGAAACCAGTCAACAAATTAGGGCAATGCTGATGGTAATTGGAGAATTGGAAACCATAGGCGATATTTGTTTTCATCTGAGCAAATCGCTGGAAAGGAAAACAGAGCAAAAAATCTGGTTTAACCAGGACCAACGGGATTATTTAAAAGAATTACATATACAATTGGTTAAGGCTTTTGATATTATGATTGAGAATTTAGAGGCCAATTATGATAAAGCCCAAATAGAACAATCCTTGATGTTAGAGGCAAGTATTAACTCCTTGCATGATAAGGCAAGAGATAAAAACCTCAAGCAAATTGAAAAAGGAAAGGTAAAATTAAATGGGGCATTAATTTTCAACGACCTGGTAAGTGGTTACGAGAAAATCGGCAACCATGTATTAAGGGTTTCCCAAGCCATAGTTGGAATTAATACCAAAAGGAGTTTGATTGGAGAGTATGGAGCTTAGTAGGCCCCACCCCATTTGCGAACAAACCATTCCATAGCCAGTAAAAGGATAATCAATCCAAAAATCCATTTAAGGTGAATGGCCTCATCAAAGGTTGAATAGTTATAAATTACCGGTTTAAGATTTTCGGACTTTTGGATTTCGTTTGAAATGTTTTTCATATCCTTTGGCAGGTAAAATTTACCATGAGTAGCCAAAGACATAGTCCTTAAGAGCTGGTGATCAGCCGTGATAGTTGTGAATTCCAATTTAATTTCGCTCACCACAAATTTACCATTGGCTTTTAAAAGCTTATCACCCATTTTAGTGGAAGCTTCGTAAGAATATACACCCGGAGGAAAAATACCGGCATCCAGACGATAAGACCTATCCGTTTTGCCCAAAACAAACTGGTATTTCTTGCCTTTAGAATTGGAAACCATTAAGTTTATATCAGCTTGATTGATTAATTCATAGCTATCATTATAAATCTCCCCTTCAAATAGAACAGACTCGTTTTCTTGAAATTTATTCTTGGTAATTATTCGGAACTGGCTTTTGTCTTGCTTCACAGCCAGGTACTGAACAATCTTACTCACCAATTCATCAAAATTGCGGGTAGATTTATTTTGATTAAAGTCTGCCAGTCTCCATTTCCAGCAGTTTTCGCCTAAGAGGCTACCCATTTTACGATTTCCATTCTGGCCAAAAACAAGTAAAGGATTTTCGGTATTTACTGTACCTATTTTTTGAAACAACAAAGTTTGGGCACCAGGGCTAGATTTAAAATCTCCGTAGGGAGATAGTAAAGGCGGAAATTTTTCCAATTGTGAGGTTAATTCGGGGCTCAGACTAAACAATGCAAAATTTCGGTTAAAAATTGCTTGGGTTTCATTAGTCGTATTGGAACGAGTTTGAATACTAACACCGTTTCCCAACTGATTAAAATTTGGAATGGAAGAAGATGAACTTACAACAAATAAAGCCGGAACTTCCGTTTTAAGAAGTTCTTGAATACAATTTTGACCATCCCCAGATGCTGCCGGAATACCATGGAAAATCACTAGATTGTAGGCTTCAAGCTTCTTTTTAAGGTTAAGTGCTGAGCTTGTTTCCACCTCATAACTTTGATTGGCTTCAATGGAATTTTTCAATGCCGCAATGTCGGGGTGAGGATTTGCATAAACCAATAACACTTTTTGCCTTCCATCCAACACTTCAATATAGGCTTCAGCGGTATTATTAGAGGTAGTTACTTCGCCCTTAATGGTTTGCAATCGAATACTATATCGCTGCATTCCAACTTTTTCCGCCTTAAGCATGAAGGAGAACTGCTTTTGAAATCGATTTCCGGCAATTTGGAAATCTTGGCTTGCTTTAACTTGTCCGGATTCGTCTATGATTTGAATGACAGAACTCAAGCCTTGACAAAGTTTAGCTTCTACCGTGATCTCCAAAGGAAAGTTGTTTCCTAGGTATGCATATTTATTATGACTTACCAAGTTAATTAACAGATCCTTTTTGGGCAAAGTATCACCCAACCCTACCGCGTAAATTGGCACACCCAATTCTTTGGAAACAAACACCGGGTTATTACCTTGATTATAAATACCATCGGTAGCAAGTACAATGGCACCTAAATTCTGGTTGGAGAACCGGTCGCGGATTTGTGAAACTACGGCGGAGAGATTCGTAACCTTTCCATTGTAATTTACATTCTCATTGGCTGAAATTTCCTCATCAAAAACAAAGGAACTCACATCAAATTTTGACTCCAATTGAGATTTCAACTGAGACCACTCCTCAACAAATTCCTTTTCATAATAAGACTTTTTACCAACTGCAGTTATTGAACTGGAGTTGTCTCTTAAAAAGACCAATTTAGGCTTTTGAACCTCCCTGTGATTAGTTGCCAACAGAGGTGATAACAATAAAAAACTTATCAAGAACAAACTCAAAAACCGGAAGGCTGCAATCAGTTTTTTCAACCAGGGGTTCATTTCCGGAAAAACATCCCTTTTACCATACAACAGCCAAGAAAAGAAAGCTGCTATAGCCAAACAAACTAATACGTACCAGACAGGATATTCCAATGATAAATTCACCTCAACTACACATTAGTTTGGAACAGATAAGGTATCAGGTTTTACCTTACTAAAATCGCTTGTTAAAAATATATCGATACTTTGTCCTGAGCCAATTCTTGCCTCTGGTCTAAAGAGAGGCGCCTGGCGATACACCTTGGCCGTTAAGCTATCTTTGACCGTATTGTCCCACAAAACCGATCCAACACTCAAGGAAGAAGATTCAATTGCTGAAACTGCTTCCAATTTAGTTAGTCCAATCAGGTTAGGAACATAAATATCCTCATCTCCCAATCCGCTACCTACCACCAAATTCACAGAACTTCCCTTATTCACCAGGGCTCCGGGCTTAACTTCCTTTCCTCCTATTAGTTGTTTCAAAACTGCATTCTTAGCCAAATCAGGTACATATTGTAACCGTCCAACTTTTAGTCCGTAGGTTTCAATTCGGGCAGTAGCCTGACGTAATGTCAAATCAACCAGATTAGGCATTTTCACCTTGGGGGGTAAAATAGCATTAACTGTTAAATATATTATTCTATCTTTTTTTACGAAAGAACCAGGCTTTGGCACTTGGTCGGCTACGGCGCCTTTTTGTGCTTTTAGGTCAAAAACCGAATCAATAATAGCATAACGTAAATTGGTTGATTCAATAAATTTATCCAAATCTGCTTTGTTTTTCCCTTTAAAATCAGGCACTTCAACCTTTTCACCATTATGAGTATAAAAACCTAGGATAAACATTACCAAGGTAGTGAATACAATCCAGCCTCCGATAATGATACCCATTTGCTTTAAAAAGGGTTTAGATTTTACAAAAATTAGTATTTCCTTCATTTCTTGCGCTTGGGTTCAATTAACAAAAGTACCTAGAAAAAATTCTCTTTGACTTAATTTGCTACTATCTTTTTACGAAATCTATGTTTAGGGGATGCAATATCTAAAATAAACACTCCCGGACCGGCAACCGGAATTTTAAAAAAATCTAAAGTCTTGGAAAACTCTCTGGAATATACCAGTTGTCCCGATTCTGTTATTAGCTGCAATTTTAGCGGAAATTCCGTTGACTTTATTGTTGTCAAATTCACAATGACCTCATTCGTTTGTTGATCAAATCGCACTTTCAAAGGATTGTTAGGAAAAGGTGTCAATGAAACATAATCTATCAAAGAATCAATAGACAGGGAATAGAGCTTGCCACCTGATTGGTTTATTATTTGGTATTCATCACTCATATACAGGTGTGAATTGGATGAAAACACAACAGATTCGCGCTGGGTGGTATTGGTTTGAAACTGGTACGGAATCCCTTGAAAGAAGGAGGCATTTTGAATTTCATCAAAAACCCAAAACCCTTGATAAGATTGCAAAAACAAACGATCTCCTGTTGGATTAATGTCAGCACCGGTAATCCAATAACCGGTATTAAAGCTATCTAATAAAGTTGGAACAAAAGTTCCAGGGTGGTCGGGAAGTTGATACAATTTTGCATACTGACTGGTTCCTCTATTTTTAGAAACCAGGTATAAATTTCCATTCCACCAAAACATAGACTCACAATCAAAATTCATCTCCTCAGTTGCTGGAGGAAAAGCAGTTTGATCAGGATAGGCAAAATGAATTACACCAAGGGTATCAATTCCGGTTCCACTAACTAAATCAGGATTAGGCAAAATATATATGCAAAGGTTGGTTCGGGCATTGCCATTGTTTCCAAAATCACCAACAAAAAATCTTCCATCGTCACTTCTGGCCAAATCTTCCCAATCCACATTGGTTGCACCATTAACCGTTAAAATCGATATCAAATTAGCATGTGAATCGATTTGAAAAAGCTCCGGCTGATTCCCACTGTCATTGATGCTCCACAATCGTCCATTGGTAGAAGTTTCCAGGCCGGATGTTTCCATACAACTGGAGGGGAAAGTTCCAACTACTTGCAAATCAACATGTGTTTGTCCCAAAACAAATCCGGGGAAACTTAACACCATCAATAATACAAGGAGTTTATTCACGAATTATATTGAATTGGCGAATTGCAACAATTTCTCCTCTTCAAAATGATTAGCCATCAATTGAAGACCAAAAGGCATTCCATCCTTATTGTTTCCAAGAGGAATAGAAATTGCCGGAACTCCAACTAAATTGGCCTGAACCGTGTAAATATCTTCCAAATACAACAAAATAGGGTCATTGGATTTCTTACCAATTTCAAATGCCGGTCCCGGAGTAGTTGGCATAATCATAAAATCATAGGTCTTGAGCAAGTTCGAAGTAAAATCCCTCAAAACCCTTCTCACCTTTTGGGCCTTGGTATAATAGGCATCGTAATATCCGGCGCTTAAAACAAAAGTTCCCAACATAATTCTCCGCTGAACTTCTTTTCCAAATCCTTCCGACCTGGATTTCTTATATGTACTCTCCAAATCAGTGGCATTCGGACTTCGGTAGCCAAAATGGATTCCACTGTAACGACTTAAATTTGAACTAGCCTCAGCAGTAGTTAATACATAGTAGGTTGGAACCAAATAATCCAGGTAAGGAAAATCAACTGCTTCCACTTCATGACCTTGGGATCTAAGAAATGCTATCTTTTCAAACATCATTTCTTTCAACTCGCTATCCAAAGCCGGACTTTCCAAACATTCCTTCAAGTAACAAACTTTTGCCTTGCCTTCAAATTTCAGCTGATTGGAAAAAGCAGGAACCGGTTTGGAAGAAGCGGTTGCATCGAAATCATCTTTCCCTGCAATAACTTCCAAAATTAAAGCGGTATCTTCAATGGTATGGGTTAAGGGGCCAATTTGGTCAAAGGAGGAACCATAGGCAAGCAAGCCCCACCTTGAAACCCTGCCATAAGTAGGTTTAAGTCCAACGATTCCACAAAAAGAGGCAGGTTGACGAATACTTCCGCCGGTATCACTGCCTAGGGCTGCCAAACATAAATTTCCGGCCACTGCAGCTGCACTGCCTCCTGAACTTCCACCAGGAACCAACTTTTCATTTAAAGGATTCCTAACTACACCAAAGGCAGAATTCTCATTGCTACTTCCCATAGCAAATTCATCGCAATTCAATCGGCCAATAATAACAGCATCTTCTGCCAATAGTCGTTCTACAACGGTTGAACTAAACAAAGATTCAAAACCACTTAATATTTTTGAAGCACCTGAAACTTGATGACCCTTATAACAGATATTGTCTTTGATTCCAATGACCATACCTGCCAACTTTCCTCCCGTCCCATTTTTCAACTTCTGATCAACCTGCCTAGCTTTTTCCAAAGCAGTTGCCTCAAACACTTCTAAAAAAGCATGAAGGTGCTTTTTCTCTTCAATTCTTGCAAGGTACTGCTTGGTAAGGCCTTCAACAGTTATTCTATCTTCCAATAAATCAGCTTTTATTTCTTTTAAGGTGGTATACGAATTCATTACTTGCAAAGGTATTCCCAAACTTGATACTTCCTCCAAATTATCTCAGAAGTATCAAATTTCCTTTCCAAATAAAAGTTACTTCTTGGGACTACTGCTTGTGGTTAGCATTCATCATGCTATCCATTCCTGAATACCAGGCTAAAAAAGTAATACCAATGTTATTTGAAATAATATCCAACTCTATTTTGAGAATTACAGTGGCAAATGCCAATTACCTTTTGAATAAGTCCTTTAGCATTAGGTCTGGAGCATTAGGATTATTCATTCTTAGGGCAAAAAAAAGAGGCTGCCCTTTTGGGACAGCCTCCTTCAAAAAATCGGATAAAATTATTTTACAATTACAGATTTGGTAGCAGAGAAGTTACCGGCTGTTACATTGTAAGCATACATACCTGTAGGAAGTGAAGACAAATCTACAGAAACATTGTGAACACCATTGGTTTGACGACCTTGGTTAAGGCTCATTACAGTTTTACCAGTAATGTCAACTATTTTAACCATAACGTCTGAATTTTCTTTCAACTCGTAAGTAATGGTAGATGGACCATTGCTTGGGTTAGGATAAATATTTAATGAAGCTGACAAAGCATTAACTTCATTGATACCGATTGGGCCATCAAGGTTCAAACGAACTACCGGAGTAGAAGAACCATAGTAGTACCAACCTGGGTTAGTAGCAGTTTCGTCATAGATGAAAGAAACGCCTGGGTATTTGTACAAGCTAGGCTCAGAAGTAGCAACAAATACTTGTTTGCCACCTGAATTACCCAAGTATTCAACTGTTGCAATGTAATCAGCGTTTGCAGAAATTACATAAGGATCAGTTAATGGAAGGGTGATATAGGTGAAAGAAGTACCGGTTGATAAGTCGGTAACTTGGTTTTGAGCAATAGTCATTTCAGCAGAAGCAGCAACTTCATTAGCAGCTAAAGAAGTTGTTACAGTGCTATCTACTTCATAAAGAACTGCACGAATAACTTCACCAACAGTATTTGCCATGTTAGCAGTGCTGTTAACAAGAGCAAAAGTGATAGAAGTAGCAGTTACATCTCCTTGAGAAGTTACTTCGTAGTAGTTACCAATTTTGTATGGTTGAGAGTTGGTTGTACCGGTTTCAACACCATTGCTGATTCCGCTAACAGTAGCGTTAAAGCCACCATCAACAGCATAAACGCTATCAGTAATAGCAAAATTGTGGGTGATAACGTTATCGGTAGGAGTAGCATCCGTTGCATCGGCACTAACAGTAAATTCAACTGAATATGAACCAACTTCAGAAGCTGCATAAGGAGCAGTTACAAACAAAGTATCAGAACTTCCGGAAGCGAAACTTGCTACTGGAGTGCTGGTTTGATCATAAACGTTGGTTGTTCCTTTGTTAACTTTTACATTCAATTTTGCATTGGTTGCAGCTTGACCACCATTGTTGCTAATTAATGTAGCAAAATCAGTAGACTGACCAATGAAAGAAGGAACCATAGAATATGCATACGAAATAGCTTCGGTAGCAACCAAGTCATTATCCGGAGCATCAACCAATTGAACATCGTCAATCATCCAGGAATAACCACAACCAGGTGCAGAACCAGGTCCGCTAGTGTATGAACTTGGACTCCAGAATTCGAAACGAATCCAAACAAATTGTTGGTTTCCGGCAACAGAACTAATGTTTACTGTTACGTTCTCAGGATTGATTGGATCGTCGTTGTTAGCAACCAATGCATTAACCGGGAATTTAGTCCAGTTAGTTCCGTTAGTTGAAACAAATACAAAAGTTGAATCGTCAAAACGACGGTAGTTTTGTTGAAATTGCAACAAAACACCAGGGTGACCAGAACAGTTAATTGGAGATGCAGTTGTTAAATCTGCAACTTGGTTACCTGAACAAAGTAAATCTGAATCGAAAAGAGCGTATCCGTTTGCAGCAGTGGTAGAAGCAATTGGATCAATCGGGAAAGAACCGGAAGGAACTGCATTACCTATTACCCAGTTGTCTGAATTTCCTGACTGGTTACTGATAGTCCAGTTGGCAGCAACAGAAAAATCATCTTGCCAAATAGTCGCAGCAGCATTTTTTGCTACACCTTGGTTCTGTTTTTTAACGTGATAACCGGTGTGGTTGTTTTTTTTGTTTGCCGGAAAACGTTCTGTTGAGGCTACTTGTCCGAAAACAACCGTAGCAGCCGTCAACAAAATACCAGCAGTCGTGTAAAACTTTTTCATTGTATTTTGTGATTTTATAAGAAGTGCAAATTAAAGTATTCTAAATGATAATGCCAAATTAAACTTCGCTTAACTCCATGTACGACTCCATTGGTTCGCAACTACAAACCAAATTGCGGTCACCATACGCATTATCTACTCTACCAACGCTTGGCCAGAACTTATTCTCCCGAATCCATTCCGCCGGATAAACAGCTTTCTCCCTTGTATAGGACCTCGACCATTCTCCCGAAATTACTACCCCGGCAGTATGTGGTGCATGCTTTAATACATTGTCTTGCTTATCGGCTAAACCGGAAACAATTTCTTCAATCTCCTTGCGGATTAATATTAATGAATCGCAAAATTTATCTAACTCATGCAAGCTTTCACTTTCCGTAGGTTCCACCATTAAGGTTCCGGCAACCGGAAATGAAACGGTCGGCGCATGGTATCCATAATCCATCAATCGTTTGGCTATATCTTCCACCTCTACTCCGCATACTCTTTTAAATTCCCTGCAATCCAATATCATTTCATGGGCTACTTTGCCATTCTTCCCCTGGTATAAAATCGGAAAATGCTTCTCCAATTTGGACTTCATATAATTGGCATTCAAAATTGCATACTTGGTCGAATTTACTACGCCTTCCTTTCCTAACATCCGAATGTAGCCATACGAAATTAGTAAAATAAGGGCGCTACCGTAAGGCGCTGCAGAAACCGATGTAATAGCCTTTTCTCCCCCGGTTTTCACCAAAGCATGTCCTGGCAAAAAAGGTGTTAAATGTGCCGCCACTCCAATCGGACCTACGCCCGGACCTCCACCACCGTGAGGAATAGCAAAGGTTTTATGTAAATTCAAATGACAAACATCTGCCCCAATCCTTCCGGGAGAGGTTAATCCAACCTGCGCATTCATATTCGCACCATCCATGTAAACTTGTCCACCGTTGGCATGAATTACCCGGGTAATCTCCGTAATGGCTTCTTCAAATACACCGTGGGTTGAAGGATAGGTAACCATCAAACACGCTAAATTATCTTTGTATTGTTCTGCCTTTGCTTTCAAATCAGCAACATCAATATTCCCCGATTCATCGCATTTTACCACCACTACCTGCATACCTGCCATCACTGCTGTGGCCGGATTAGTTCCATGCGCCGATTGCGGAATTAAGGCTATGGTCCGATGTGCATCTCCTCTACTTAAATGATAGGCCCTAATCACCATCAAACCGGCATATTCACCTTGCGCACCACTATTTGGCTGAAAACTCATCCCTGCAAAACCGGTTACCTGACATAAATATTTCTCCAAATTATCAATCATCTCGCGGTATCCGGCGGTTTGATTCACCGGCGCAAATGGATGCAAATTGGCAAAATTAGGATCGGTAATAGGATACAACTCACTCGCTGCATTCAACTTCATGGTGCAGGATCCCAAGCTAATCATTGAAAAAGTCAGAGACAAATCTTTGTTCTCCAACATTTTAATATACCTCATCATTTCTGATTCCGAATGATGAGAATTAAACACCTGCTGCTTCAGTATCTCTCCCTTTCTAACCAATCCTTCCGAAACTGAAACCGGTTGTGCACTAATGGTTGTTATGGCTACAGCTTGCCCACCTTTCAATCCGGCAAATAGAGCAAGTACAGCCTGAATATCCTGAGCCGAAGTAGTTTCATTCACACTGATTCGAATGCTTCCATCGGCAGCATAAAAGAAATTCAACTCTTGCTTTTCAGCGGCTTCCTTCACCGTGTCTGCTGCTTCGTCCACAATGCATAAAGTGTCGAAATGGGTCAGATTTTGAACCTTTACGCCCAATTGCACCAATCCGTTCTTCAACAAGGTAGCGGCTGAATTTACCTTGGTTGCAATCCGTTTCAAACCTGCCGGACCATGATAAACTCCATACATAGAAGCCATAATTGCCAACAAGGCCTGTGCTGTACAAATATTCGAAGTAGCCTTGTCGCGGCGAATGTGCTGCTCCCTGGTTTGCAATGCCATACGCAAAGCCCGGTTTCCATTGCTATCAACGCTTACACCAATAATTCGTCCCGGTATAAAACGCTTAAACTCTTCTCTGGTAGCGAAAAATGCAGCGTGCGGACCTCCAAAACCCATTGGAACACCAAAGCGTTGACTATTCCCAACTACTACATCTGCTCCCCAATCGGCCGGCGCAGTTAGCAATACCAACGAAAGAATATCGGCAGCAACTGCCAAACGAATGCCATGGCTTTTGGCGCTGGCAGCAAATTCAGAATAATTATAAACTTCTCCATTCGAAGCCGGATATTGAACCAAGGCTCCAAACATGTTCTCATTAAAAACTACCGTTTCATGATTTCCAATCAACAATTCTATTCCCAATGGAGCCGAACGGGTTTTTAACACATCAATGGTTTGATCGAAACAACGCTCAGACACAAAAAACACATGAGATGAATTCTTCTCCTTTGGCCTGCTGTGATATAACATTATCATGGCTTCGGCCGCCGCTGTGGCTTCATCCAGCAACGAAGCATTGGCAATTTCCATCCCGGTGAGTTCCATAACCAAGGTTTGAAAATTCAATAATGCTTCCAACCTGCCTTGTGCAATTTCCGCCTGATACGGTGTATAAGCCGTGTACCAACCCGGATTTTCAAGAATATTTCTACGAATCACCGATGGCACAATCGTTGGGTGATACCCTTGCCCGATAAAAGACTTAAATACTTTATTTTTCTTACCCAAATCACCAACGTGGTTCAAGTAATCGTATTCGCTTAATGCCACAGGAAGATCCAATTCCTTCTCCAATCGAATTTGGGAAGGTACGGTTTGTGAAATCAGTTCGTCTAAACTTGAAACACCAATACTTTCAAGCATTTTGGCAGTTTCTTCGGCGTTGGGGCCAATGTGTCGGGAGGAGAAGGAGTCAGTAATCATATTAGTCAGCAAAGATAGGGGGAACAGACGAATAATGACAGCCTCAAACCTGAATTAAATCATTTTTCACTCAGAAGTTTTTAACTGAATCAGGTTGTCTGTTAGTAAACTCATTCGGATGGGTAAAATTTACTGCATTTCTGTTTTATTTCTTATTTGGCGGGCCCCTTCAGCCTACCTTTCTTTACACTTCTTCCAAATTGGTTGCATCGGCTTCAGGTCACGCTTTCGCCAGTAGTCCTCGTCCCCCTCGGCTAACGCCATTGGGGTCCTGTGGGCTACTTGTCTCAATCGTTGCCCGAGGTGCAAACCCAAACTGCCTTGTTCTAAACCTGGTTTTGCCTATTACCCATCTTACAATTCAATATTTTACACATGGCCAACCAAATACCATGGATATAACTTTTTGACACTAATAAAACCAGATTACGCATTACAAATTCTTCCCGAAATGCTTCGGGAGGGGTAAACCCAACTAAATCAAGTAGTTCGGATTAGGTATCCTCGTATTGATTAATTTGCGATAGAGAATACAATTCACCTCACCCGGAAGTGGCAAAAGCTCGTACCTATAAGCAAATGCCCGGGCTTGGTCCGGGTAGGGATAGAGGCAGTTACCCCACAGCACCACGCAGCGATAGCAAGTGGGGCGAGGAGTAACGCCGAAAGCCCGACCATGAGCCGGGCTTTCGGTTGTAAAAAGCGCAAAACGAATGCGAATGGGACCCGCCAAAAAATCCAACAAAATCTAGTTAAACCGGGCGAGACCGGAAATTAACTACCAAATTTTAGCCCGTTTTTCAGGCGCAACCCACATTTTATCTCCTTCCTTTACACCAAAGGCTTCATAAAACTCGGTCAAATTGGTTAAAGGTCCATTTCCTCTAAACTTTCCGGGCGAGTGAGGGTTGGTATTAACTTGCTTCTTCATGGCTGCAGGAGTAAAATTCGTTCTCCAGATTTGGGCCCAACTCAAAAAGAAACGTTGATTTGGGGTAAAGCCATCGATTAATTTACCTTCTTTTGCCTGGGTAGTTTTTTGGAATGCGGCATAGGAAATAGACAATCCGCCCAAGTCGGCGATGTTCTCACCCAAAGTCAATTCCCCGTTGATATGCAAGGAATCGATGGCCACGTAACCATTAAATTGAGCAACCACCATTTGGGTTTTGTTCAAAAACTTCTCCTTGTCGGAGGCGGTCCACCAATCTTTCATGTTACCTTCTTCATCAAATTGCGAGCCTTGGTCGTCGAAACCATGCGTTAATTCATGTCCAATTACAGCGCCAATGGCAGCATAATTAACCGCATCATCGGCACCGGCAAAATAGAAAGGAGGCTGCATAATTCCGGCAGGGAAGGTAATTTCATTGCTGGTTGGGTTGTAATAGGCATTAACTGTTGGCGGGCTCATTAGCCATTCCATTTTATCAACCGGTTTGGGAAGTTTTTCGTAATTATGACGAATTTCAAACTCCACCGAATTGATGTAATTTTCGAAGTGAGAATTTCTGGAGATGGTTAATTTGCTGTAATCTCTCCAGGTGTCGGGGTAGCCCAATTTACGGATAATGGTATTTAATTTCTTTTGAGCTTTTTCTTTGGTTTCGGCGCTCATCCAATCCAAACCATTGATGCGCTCGCGGTAAGCAGCAATGAGGTTGTTCACCATTTCATCTACCTTTTTCTTAGATTCTTCAGGGAAGTACTTAGCCACAAACAATTGACCTAAAGCCTCACCCATCATTTGGTCAACTTCCGAAATAGCCCTTTTCCATCTTGGTTTCATTTTCTTTTGTCCCGACAAAGCAGTACCATAGAAATCGAAATTAACTTGAGCTACTTCGTCGCTTAGTTGATCCGAAAATGAAGTGATGATATTCCAGCGTAGGTAAGCTTTCCAAACATCCAGGGGTTGAGATTTAATTAAATCGCTGGCTTTTTGGAAAAAATCAGGCTGACCGATGATTACTTCCTTTGCAGCACCCAATCCGATAGCTTGCAAATAGGTAGAAAATTTAATATTCGGATATTTGGAATCCAGCTCGGCAATAGACCATTTGTTGTATTGTTTCTCTAAATCCCGAAGTTCCACATTGGTCATAGAGGCTTTTGCAAGTTCTACTTCCAGGTTATAAACTTTTTCGGCATTGGCAGTTGCGGTTTCTTTTGATTCTCCCAGAAGTTCAAAGTCTTTCACCAACAATTGTTTGTATTTATCTTGAAGCGATTTGGAATCGGGGTCGTTTCTAAGGTAATAATCCCGATCGGGCATGCCTAATCCGCCTTGGTTGGCCTGAGCAATATTTACGCTGGAGCTTTTTGGGTCGGCGCTCACATAAATAGACCAAACGCCTTTTACACCTTTCATTTGCGAAGTAGCAAACCAGGCCATCAGTTGGTCGTTGGTTTTAATTTCATTCACTTGTTGAAGGAAACGAGCCAAGGGTTTTACGCCGTCTTTATTCTTCTTAACCGAATCCATGTAAGTGAAGTAGTAATCTCCAATTTTTTGTCCATTGGAACCCGGAGTATTTGCTTTTTTGGTATTTTCTTCCAAAATGCCTCTCAAGCGGTATTGGTTTTCTTCCAGTAAAGCAGAAAAACTGCCCCATTTGCTTTCGGTCGAAGGAACAGGATTGTTTTTTAACCAGCCACCATTGGCGAATTCATAGAAATCATCTTGTGGGCGTACCGATTTATCCATATTGGCCAAATCGATTGGTTTAACCTGAGATTTATCTTTCCCATCCGGGGTAAAGGAATAGAATAGAACGATGCCTGACAGAGCGGCAAGTCCAATGGCATTTTGCAATTTCATTTAAAACTAAATTTGGGTAAGCGGGGTCAAAAGTATAGTTTATCCCCAAACTCGCAAATAAAGATTCCTAAGTAGAAAACCTGTACAAAAAAGGACATTAATTTCCGGACTGATTCTCGCGAATTTGTTTTTGGTACAATTCGAAGTAACTTCCTTTAAGAGCAATGAGGCTATCATGGTCACCTTCTTCCACGAGGCGACCTTCATCAAGAACCAGAATATGATCGGCATCTTTAACAGAACTGACCCGATGAGAGATAATAATACTGGTTTTCCCTTGCATTACCTTTTTGAGGTTGGCAAGGATATTTTCCTCTGTTTGGGTATCTACTGCTGACAAGCAATCATCGAAAATTAGAATTTTCGGATTACGAATAATTGCTCTGGCAATGCTTACCCGTTGTTTTTGTCCACCCGAAAGAGTTATTCCTCTTTCCCCGACAATGGTATCGAAACCTTTCGGAAAAGCCGAAATATTGTCATAAATATCCGCGTCTTTAGCTGCTTGGGCAATAAGAGCCTGGTTGGTTTTATCCTGAATACCAAAGGCAATGTTATTAGCTATGGTATCACTAAAGAGAAAAACCTCTTGAGGGACATAACCGGTTTGGTGACGAAGGCTATCCAAGTTTAGCTTGGTTAGGTTTTGATTATCGATTAAAATCTCCCCTGAACTAGCATCAAACAAGCGGAGTATGAGAGAGGCAATGGTACTTTTTCCGCTTCCGGTTCGGCCAATGATAGCCAAAGTTTTACCGGCTTGTACCGAAAAGCTCAGTTCATCCAAGGCTTTAATTCCACTTTCCGGATAAACAAAGCTCACCTTATTAAACTCAATTTTCCCTTGAATTTCCAGGCTATCAAAATTGGAATTTTGAATTTCCGGCTTGGTAAATAAAAATTCATTAATCCGCTGTTGAGAAGCTGCTGCCCGCTGAACAATGCTACTAACCCAACCAATTGAGGCAAAAGGCCAGGTTAACATATTAATGTATACAATAAATTCGGCAATATTCCCCAGGCTTAGTTCCCCTGAAATTACCTGTTTACCTCCGATATAAACAGTTAATATGGTGCTTAAACCAATGAGAATCATCATTACCGGGAAAAACAAGGAATTAATGTATGCCAACTGCATCGATTCCTTTTTATAGGCTTGGCTATCCGATTCAAAATAGCGTATATAAGCCGATTCCCGATTGTAGGCCTTAATAATTCGGATACCAGAAAAAGCTTGTTGCACATTGGAACTAATGGTGCTTAACATGGCTTGAACCTTTTCGCTTTGCTTGTTGATTTTCTGGCTAACCCAATAAATCAATACTGACATCAAAGGAAGCGGTAACAAGGCATAAAAACTTAGTTCAACATTTACCGAAAACATGCTGTACAAAACAATGACAATAGTAGCTGCCAGGTTGGTAGTGTACATAATTGCCGGACCAATATACATTCGGGTACGGCTAACATCTTCGGTTATACGATTCATTAAGTCACCCGTGCTGTTTAACTTATAAAAAGACAAACTCAATTTTTGGTAGTGGTCGTATAAATCATTTTTGATATCGAACTCTATTAACCGGGACATAACGATTAATGTTTGACGCATCAGAAACATAAAAAAACCTTTGATTAAGGCCATAGATATTAGCAAGATGCCGCATATAATAAGGGCTTTTGAGAATATTTCCAGAAACTCCGAATTCAGGTTGAAACCATTGAAAGTTCGTGCAATATTTACAGACTCCACCACCAAATCAACTGCATACCGAACCACCCTGGCCGGGTAAATAGCGAACACATTAGATAAAACAACGAAAAGAATTCCGAACGACAATCTAACCCAATACCTGGCGAAATACTTATTTAACGACCATAAAGCCTTCATAGAAGTGGCAAAAGTACTAAGAATGAAATCAAATATTGTATTCTTCCCCACATTTTAAATTGGAATTCTTCATCCTTAAAAAAATCTTCATGAACAAACCTGATACATTGATCACAAACTAATCAATAGTACTTTTTAGCTTCGTTTCAAGACAAGTGAAAGTATGGTTTTCATGTAAATTTGAATTGAAAGAAAACCTAACTAACACTCTCCAGGGATTAACTCAAATCGGCCCACCTCCCAGCTCATTTGCCATTGGTTCACTTTGTTTCAAATGACAATTTTAGGATAAAACCATGAATACAATATAACTGTGCAAAATGCACAAAAACTTAGTGGTCCTTCAAAAAGAATTAAAAATAAAATGAGCCCTATTCGAAATGGAGTAAGCTAAAAATCTATGGTTTTCTTAAAATTCATGAAGAAACTGCCTTCTTCAAATTACCTATCTTCGCTTCCTGAAATGTACTTGCTATGAGTAGAAGAACCTTGCGTGTATTTATTTTTTTAGGGGTGGTCTCCATTTTAGGGGTTTTGACCCTACAGGTTTTTTGGTTAAAAAACGCTTTTAGTTTTGAGGACAGGGAATTTAACGACCGGGTTAACCTGGCATTGCGAAGGGTTGCCAACATTATTTCAATCATGAAAAAGGAAGACCGGCCTTACCAGCAAGTTACTCAGGTAAGTTCCAACTATTTTGTGGTTAGCATGAATGATTCGCTTCATCCTTATTTATTGGAAAGGCTTT